>JASLBD010000010.1 GCA_030146745.1 Allosphingosinicella sp.
GCCGCCGATTCCCGCGAGGTCGGCGAGGCGCATCGATCAACCTTCCTTTTTAACGTACTGGAGAACCTCGGACATGTTGACGTCTCGGCGCTCGTCCGGCTGGACCCCGAGCAGGGCGCCGATCCGGCTTATCACTTTCGATACGACCGGTGCGACGTTCCAGCCGGCTGTGTGGAAGCCGTGGGTTTCGGCGATGCCCTTGGGAGCGTCGAGCATCGTGACCACCACGTAACGGGGCTCGTCCATCGGGAAAACGCCGGCGAAGGTGGTGACGACGGCGGCGCTGGTATAGCGGCCGCCGGAGATCTTCTCGGCGGTGCCGGTCTTGCCGCCGACCCTGTAGCCCTTGGCCTCGGCCTTTCCGCCGGTTCCGTCGGTGACGACGAGGCGGAGCAGCGAGCGCATCCGGTAGGAGGTCTCCTCGCTGAACACCCGGCGGCCCTGCGGCACCGGAAAGTTCTTGTGATGCTTGAGCAGGGTCGTAGGCCGCCAGATGCCGCCGTTGAACAGGGTGGCGTAACCGCTGGCGAGGTGGAGCGGAGTGACCGCGATGCCGTGGCCGAAGCCGACCGTCATCGTCGCGACCTCGCCCCAATTATTGCCTGGAGAGAGGGTCCGGCCGCGCTCGTTCAGCTCGATCGAGATCGGCTCGAGGAAGCCCATCTTCTGAAGGAATTCCCGCTGCTTGGCCGCTCCGACCTGGGCCGCGATCTGGGCGGTGCCAATGTTCGAGGATTCGGCCATGATCTCGGCGACGCTGCAGGCCCGGCCGAACGGATGGGTGTCGGTGATCGTGAACCCGCCCGCGCGAAGGCCCCTCGGGCAAGGATACATCTGGCCGAAGCTCTTCACGTGGCCGGTTTCCATCGCCATCGCGACGGTGAACGGCTTGAAGGTCGAGCCGAGCTCGTAGACGCCCAGCGTGGCGCGGTTGAAGCCGGCCTGCTCGGCGTTGCGCCCGGGCTTGTTCGGGTTGAGCTGCGGCAGAGAGGTCATGGCGATGATCTCCCCGGTCTTGATGTCGAGCACGATCCCGGCCGCGCCGATCGCGCTGAACTTGGTCATCGCCGCGCCGAGCTCGGCCTCCATCACGCCCTGGACCCGGGCGTCGATCGAGAGAGCGACGGGCGTTCCGCGAAGGGCGGGGTCGCTCAGCCGGTCCTGGAGCACCCGCTCCATTCCGGCGACCCCGTTGCCGTCGAAGTCGGTCCAGCCGAGGATGTGGCCAGCCATCGCGGTCTGCGGGTACATGCGCTGGGGCTCGCGGCTGAACTCGATCGCCGGCTCGCCGAGCGCGTTCACCGCCGCGACCAGCTCGGGAACCGCCCGGCGGCTGAGGTAGACGAACGTCTTGCCCGAGGTCAGCATCGCCATGTAGTCGGCGGCGCTGCGCTCCGGCATCAGCCGGGCGAGCTTGACGGCGAGCTCGGCCGGGTTGCCGAGCAGCCGGTCCGGATGGATGGCGATCGACCAGGCGTCGATCGTCCGCGCGAGCGGGGTGCCGTTGCGGTCGACGATGTCGGCGCGGGGCGGGATCAGGGGGTTGCCGATCTGGCCGGCGCCGCCGCGGTCGGTGAAAAGCTGAAGGAACAGCAGTCGGCCGGCGATCAGCATCGTCACTCCGGCGAAGACCAGCATCATCAGCATCAGCCGCTGATAGGTGAGGCTCAGCCCGTGCGGGCGCTGGCCGGCGCCGCCGCAGCGGTCGGAAAGGATCGCCGCGCTGGCCATCAGTTGCCGTCGCCTCCCTCGCCCATGGTCGTGCTCCGCTCCGTGGCGGCTTCGCTCACCGCCCTTGCGATGGCCGCGGTGCGAGACTCCGGCTTGGCCGGCTTCGAGCGATCGGAACCCGGCCTGACGGGCGCGGCGGAAGCCGTGCGCTTCGAGTCGGGCTTGGCGGGTTTGGCGGCCGCGGGCTTCGGCTTGGCCGCAGCCTGCGCGGCCGGCTTCGGCTTGGCCGGCGCCTCGGCGGCGGCCGTGAAGCTCGCCCGGTGGATCATCGGCGGCTGGGCGGCGGGAGGCTCGGCGACTGCCTGCACGACCGGCGGCCGGGCGGGCTTCGCGGCTTCCGCCGGCCTGGCGGGCGCCGTTTCGGCCGAGGCCAGCCGCAGCTCGGCGGAGCGGTCGGCGACCGTGGGATCGTTGCGGTAGAGGCGGGCGAGGGTGAATTCGTCCTTGAGGAACTGGGCCGAGCTGGGCGCGGAGAGGGCGAGCACCTCCGCGTTCCACTGCTCGAGCTGGGTCATCCGGCCGCGCGTGCCGAGCTCGGTCTGGAGCGAGCGGATGTCGCGCTTTGCGGCGATGATCTGCCGCTCGACCTTGGCCAGCTCGTTGCGCTCCGTGGCGACCCGAAGCGACACCATGTAGCAACTGAGTGCGGCGCCGCCGACGGTAGCGACCCAGATTACCGACTTGAAGCCCCGTGCGATCATGAGGGCATCCCTTCCCTGCTCGTCCATGCGGATGCGGACGTCCGCCGGGCGACCCTGAGAGTCGCCGAGCGGGCCCGCGGATTGGCTTTGACTTCGGCCTCGCCGGCCTTGACCGGCCTGGCGACGGCTTCGAACGTGGAGTCCGGCCGGTTCCCGCTCGGCACGGGCAAGTGCCGCGAGCCCGACGGAACGTCGCCGCTGCGCTCCTTGAGGAAGCGCTTCACCATTCGGTCCTCGAGGCTGTGGAAGGTGACGACCGCCAGCCGTCCGCCCGGCGCCAGCACCTGCTCCGCCGCTTCCAGGCCGCCCTCGAGCTCCTG
>JASLBD010000382.1 GCA_030146745.1 Allosphingosinicella sp.
GCACCGAGCCGCCGGCTCCGGAAACCGCCGTGGTGACGTCGCCCGTCTCGAGCTCGTAGCGCTGGATCTCGAACAAATTGGTGTTCGAGTTTTGGGCATATTCGAAGATCGGCCCCGGAGTGATGTTGCGCGTGAAATAGATGCTCTTGCCGTCGGGCGCGTAGGTCGGCTCGCCAAGCTCCTTCTGGTGCTGCTCGTTGGGCTTCTTGACGAGCGGCACTCCGCCGCCGCCGGAGACGTGGTAGAGCCAGACCTCGCCGGTACCGAGCGAGCGGCCGGTGGTGAAATGCTTCTTGGCGGCGATGAAGCGGCCGTCGGGGCTCCAGCTCGGCTGGTTGAGGAGCCGGAAGTCCTCCTTGGTCAGCTGGCGCTTGTCCGAGCCGTCGACGTTCATGATCCAGATATTGTCGCCCCCGCCCCGGTCCGAGGTGAAGGCGATGCGGCGCCCGTCCGGCGAGAAGCGCGGCTGATGCTCGTAGGCGAGCCCTTCCGCGATCCGCCTCGGCGTGCCGCCCGCGATCGGCATGGTGTAGATGTCGCCGAGCAGGTCGAAGGCGATCGTCCGCCCGTCGCGCGACACGTCGACGTTCATCCAAGTGCCTTCGTCGACGTCGATCGGGACCTGCCGGGTCGTCATTCCCGGGGGAGCGTTGACGTTCCATTTCTCGGGCTTGGCGGGCTCGGTCGCCGGAGCACGAGAGGCGACCGGTGGCAGCGGCCCGGTCACCTTCTGCTCGGGATTGAGAACCTCGTTTTCGGGAGCCTGGGTTTCCTCGACCGGCGGAGTAGGCTGCGGAGCCTGCTTCGACGGTGCCTGGGCACCCGCCTGACCCATTGCCAGTACCGCGGCAATTGCCGCCGTCACCCGATATTTCATGAACGTCCTCCGCTAGCTGCGCAGCGCTGTTAGGATCGAAAAGGCGGCCCGTCATCAATCAATTCCCCCCGCCGCAATTGCGACCGGCCCCGGCGCCCGGGGGCTGCGGTGTTGACTCCCCGGGACTGGAAAGCAATGCTGGCCCTGCTCCTCCCCTGGATCGGTGAGGAGGTTTATAGTGTCCGCTGTAGCGTTGTGCGTAAGCCTTAAAAAGAAAAGGACCTTATTGATGCTGCAAGCAAGAACTCCATCGTGGTCGATCGATGCACTTAAGAGCGGCGGCTTCGGATTTGAAAAGGCCGATGGCGATGCCCCGGCCCTCAATTTAATCGACACGACGAGGGCCAACGTCGCAATGGAGACGGCGGTGTCGTACAATTGCTGCTCCCAGACCCAGACCGAGGGGCCCGGCTGCTGCCAGATCCAACCCGAAGACGGGTGGGAAATGGCTTCCCGTCATCAGCGTCTCTGGCCGCAGGCGGCGTAATCACGGCTCTCCCTCCGCGCCGGCGCGGAGGGAGGGTTGCCGGAGACGGTTGATCTACCTGACGCCCGATTCCCTGGGATGCTACCTGGTTCAACGCGGCATCCTCTCCAATCGCGACTTCGTCGCCGAATCCTGGTGCCTGCGTTCGGTCGATTCCCTGCGCCCGGTCATGGAGGCTCGGCGGCCGGACGGCAGCGGCTGGATCGTCAAGCAGCCGGCCCGACTCGTGCCGTCCGAAATCTACGCCCTCGACCGCGAAGCGGCCCTCTACGAATTTGCTCGACTGTCCCGCGCGGCCGGAGATTTGAAGCGATTCGTTCCGAGGCTTCGGAACTACGATCGGGGAGTCCATGCTCTCGTGATCGAGCGTTTGCCCTACGAAAACGGCTGGACTCAGCTGCGCCAGCCCGCAGCAGACCCGGCCGCCTGCGCCCGGGCGATCGCCGCCGCCCTCGCGGCCACGCATCTCCCTCTGCCCGCAAGCGCCGCCGAGGGGCGTTTTTTGCGCCTGGAGCCGCCGTGGATCCTGCGCGCGGCGGCGACGCGCGTCGACCGGGAGGACAATCCGGCCGCGCAACGTGCGATGGAGGCGATCCGAAGCGATCCGCTGCTTCTTCGAATGCTGAGCGAGATCGAGGCCGACTGGACTCCCGACGCACTTATTCACGGCGACTCAAAGCTCGAAAACGCCCTTCTTCGGCCCGCGCCGGGCGCCCGCTGCTGGCTGATCGACTGGGGTATGGCGAGCCGGGGCGAGCCGGCCTGGGACGTGGCCGGAATGATTCAGTCCGCAATCTCGCTCTGGTTCAACGGCATGACCTTCGAAGAAGGGATGGAGTTCGAGGCCGTCATTGCCCGAGGCTCCATACCCTTCTCCCGAATTCAGAGCTTCGTCGCCGCTCTGGTCGACCGTTATTGCAAGCTTCGACCTCAAGACCCGGACTTCCTCCATCGATCGTTCCGGATGGCGGGAGCGCGCCTCGTCCAAACCTGCTTTGAACATGCGCGGACGACCAAGGCCCTGATGCGGCGCCATGTGGCGATGCTGCGCCTCGCGCGGAGCGCTCTCGAAGATCCGACTGGAATGGTGGCCGAGTTCGCCCCGGCGGCACGACGGTGAGGGGGATCCGCTTCCGGGGGCCCACGGCAAGGCGCATCAGGCGTATCTGGCAAGACCTGGAGCAGCTCGGATCCAACCACTTTCTTCCCGCCGGGGGCGTGCCGGAGATGCTCGCCTCCTCGGTCACCGCTTATCCCAACCAGCATGCGTTCGACGACCGGGTTCGGGCGGTCGCGCAATGGCTTTACTGGGCCCATTATTGCCGGACGGAAGGCGATGGCGAGGCGCGCGCGCGCGGCGACATGGGAGCGGAGCTGAGCGCGGCCAATAGGAGCCGCACTCGATGGAACCGCCCCTGGACTCTGCTTCAAGAGGGCGAAGGCGGCCAGGCGCTGGTCGGCTGCGGCATGGTGCGCCGGCTGGCGGGACCGGATGAATGGCAGGCTGTGGCCGGGGAAAAGTCCGGATCGGCCGTCCAGATCCTGCGTCGGCGCGACAACGACTCGCTCCAGCCGCGCTTCTACTACGCCTTCAGCGAGAGTCTGGCCGACCAATATGACGAGCTCGTCCTCGAACGCTTCTACCTCGCCGTTCGCCCGGAGGCCGCCGCCCGGTGGATGGAGCGGGTCACCGCCGGGCTGAATGACCATCGGATCCCCTTCGGTCTGAAGATGCTTCGGTATCGGGAGGATTATCCGCGGGCCGACTCCGCTGTGCTCTACCTTCCGAGGCGCCATGCCGGTTTCGTCGCGACTCAACTCGCGGCGCTGTCCAGGGATATTCGCGGCTTGGAGGGGCAGGCTCCGCTTTTCACTCGACCGATCGCTCCGGGGCTGGCCATGGCCGACGATCCGCCGGGGGGCGAGAGCTTCGGCGCGCACCGAATGCGGCGCCTTGCCGCAGCCCTGCTTGCGGCCCAGCGCTCGGGAGCGGCGGACGCGGACTCGGCCGAACGTGCCGTGGCTCTCGGGCTCGCCGACAGGGGGGTCGATCCGTCGCGTCCGTGGCTCAACCCGGGCAATGACGACGTCGAGCTGGGCCCGCCCGCGTCGGCCCTCTCTCTCGGCTGCCGCGCCCCGGAGCCGCCTTTCCTGGACGTGGCGTCCCGCATCGCTCGGCAGCTGGTAAGGGACGCCCTGCACCACGATGGACGCTGCTCCTGGCTAGGCTGGTTCGTCGGACCCAGCGGCGAGGGGCCGAAGCCCGCCCTGTGCAGCGCCGGCGCCGATCTCTATTCCGGCACCGCCGGAATCGCCCTGTTCCTCGGCCGGATCGGCGATAAGCTCAGCGACCAGGCGATGCTCGAGACGGCCCGGGCGGCCCTCCGCCACGCATTGGCCGCCGCGCCCGCCCTACCCCATATAGGCGGCTATTCCGGCATAAGCGGGGTCGTCCATGCCGCCGCCCAGCTTGCGGCCTTGTGGGAGGAGGAGGCGATCGAGCGCGCGATGGACCCGCTGTTCGCGGAGATCGAGCGGCGCCAAAGCCTCGAGCCCGAATTCGACATCGTCGGTGGGCTCGCGGGGGCCATTCGCGCCCTCCTGACCACCCCGGATGGTCCATGGCGCGCCCGCTGCCTTGGGCTCGCAAATGCGCTGGGCGAGCGCCTGCTCGGCGCTGCCTGCGAGGAAGATCGCGGCTTATGGTGGGCCGCCAGCGCGGCCAAGGCCGGGCAGCCGCTGTTCGGCTATGCCCACGGCAATGCCGGAATCGCCGCTGCGCTCCGGCTCCTCGCCACCGCCACGGGCAGCTCGCGCTTCGCGGACGCGGCAGACTCAGCGATCCGGCTCGAATTGTCGGGTTTCGACGCAGACCGGGCCAATTGGCCCGACCACCGGCTGCACAGCATGATAACGGAGCCCCTGGGCCCGGAGCGGGTGCCGTTCATGACCGCCTGGTGCAACGGGGCTCCGGGGACGGCGCTTGCACTCACCCGCTTTCCCGATCCGACCCGTTATCCGCAGCTGGAGCCCGCGATAGCGACGCTTGCGGACGAGCTGCAACGCGAGCTGCAGCGGCCGGGCGGCAATTATTCGCTCTGCCACGGAGTCTGCGGCCATGCCGAGATCGTCGCCGAGATCGGCGCGGCCCTGGGCCGGCCGCACCTCGCCGAGCTGGCCCGGGAAGCGGGGGCGCGCGGGGCGAGGTCCGTCGGCGACGGGCACTGGCCGTGCGGAATCGACGCGAACCGTGAAAGCCCGGGACTTATGATCGGCCTCGCGGGCATCGGCCATTTCTACCTGCGGCTGGCCGATCCCGGCATCCCAACGCCGCTCCTGGTCTGAGCGGCCGCCTCAGAGGTCAATAGCGATAATGATCGGGCTTGAACGGACCTTCCGTCGGGACGCCGATGTAGCTCGCCTGCTTCTCCGTGAGCTTGGTCAGCTTCACGCCGAGCTTGTCGAGGTGGAGGGCGGCGACCTTTTCGTCGAGATGCTTGGGAAGGACGTAGACGTCGTTCTTGTAGGTCTCGGCCTTGGTCCAGAGCTCGATCTGGGCGAGCGTCTGGTTGGTAAAGCTCGCCGACATGACGAAGCTCGGATGGCCGGTGGCGTTGCCGAGATTGACCAGGCGCCCCTTCGAGAGGACGATGATCTTCTTGCCGTCCGGGAACTCGACCTCGTCGACCTGCGGCTTGATCTCGGTCCACTTCATGTTCTGGAGCGCGCCGATCTGGATCTCGGAATCGAAGTGCCCGATGTTGCACACGATCGCCATGTTCTTCATCTCGCGCATGTGATCGACCGTGATCACGTCGGCATTGCCGGTGGCGGTGACGAAGATGTCGGAGCGTTTGACCGCGTCCTCCATCGTCACGACCTCATAGCCCTCCATTGCCGCCTGAAGCGCGCAAATCGGATCGACCTCGGTGACGAGGACTCGGGCGCCCCCGTTGCGCAAGCTGGCGGCCGAGCCCTTGCCGACGTCGCCGAAGCCGGCGACGGTCGCGACCTTGCCGGCGAGCATGACGTCGGTGCCGCGGCGGATGGCGTCGACCAGCGATTCCTTGCAGCCGTAGAGATTGTCGAACTTCGACTTGGTGACGCTGTCGTTGACGTTGATCGCCGGGAAGGGAAGCTTGCCCTGCTTGCTGAGCTCGTAGAGGCGGTGGACGCCCGTCGTCGTCTCCTCGGAGACACCCTTGATCGCCTGCACGGTCTTGGTGAGGAAGCCGGGCGACTTGGCGATGACGCGGCGCACGGTGGCCTGGAAGACTTCTTCCTCCTCATTCTCGGGGGCCGGGAATTCCTCGCCCGCCTCGATGCGGGCGCCCCAAAGCGCGAACATGGTGGCGTCGCCGCCGTCGTCGAGGATCAGGTTGCAGGTCTCGCCATTACCCCAGTCGAAGATGCGCTCGACATAATCCCAATATTCCTCGAGCGTCTCGCCCTTGACGGCGAAGACCGGAACTCCGGTCGCGGCGATGGCGGCGGCGGCATGGTCCTGGGTCGAGAAGATGTTGCACGAGGCCCAGCGGACCCGAGCGCCGAGCGCGGTCAGGGTCTCGATCAGGACCGCCGTCTGAATGGTCATGTGGAGCGAGCCGGTGATGCGCGCGCCCTTGAGCGGCTGCGACGCTCCGAATTCCTCGCGCAGGGCCATCAGGCCCGGCATCTCGGTCTCGGCAATCTCGATTTCCTTGCGGCCGTAATCGGCGAGGCCGATGTCGCGGATCACATAATCGTCAAAACGGGTCTGGGCCTGGGTCGCCACGTACGGTCTCCTGTCGCAAAGAAAAGACCGCCGGCACGAGGGGGGCGGTCGCAAGCGGCGCTCTAGCCGCAACCGGGCGCTAATGCAAATATAAAGATATCTTTATATGTGACGCGGAGCCGGGCGTCATGCCAGCGAAGGCTGGCATCCCAGTGGGTGAAAGGCTCGAGCTCTTCACCCGCCGGGGCCCCAGCCTTCGCTGGGGCGACGCGGCTCAGGCCGTGCCGAAATCCGCGGTCAGCATGCGCGTGTCGACTCCCGCGCTCCGGAAGGCCGCGCACCACCGGTTGTCGACGTCGCAGGTGAAAAGCAGCTCGTCGCTTCCGGGAGTCGCGAACCAGCCGTTGCCGCGCAATTCCTCCTCGAGCTGGCCCGCGCCCCAGCCGGCATAGCCCAGAGCCGCGAGCCAGTGCTTCGGCCCGCGCCCCTCGGCGATGGCGCGGAGGATGTCGAGGGTGGCGGTGAGGGCCCAGCGGCCGGCGACTTCGATCGACTCCTCGCCGCACCAGTCGGTCGAGTGGAGGATGAAGCCGCGCTGCGGCTGAACGGGGCCGCCGGCGTGGATAGCGACGTCGGGTGCGACCCCCGCATCGATGTCGAGCTGGCCGAGCAGATCGTGGAAGCTGATCCGCGGCACGATGCGGCCGAGACCGATTCCGAGCGCTCCGTTCTCGTCGTGAACGCACATCGCGATGACCGCCTTCTCGAAGCGCGGATCGCCGATGCCGGGCATGGCGAGGAGGAGCTGACCCGAGAGGAAAGGCGGCTGGTTCATCGGCCAAAGCTATAGGCGGAGACGGAAGGCGCTGCTAGGGCGGCGCCGATCTTACCGACGAAGCGAAAGGAAGCCGAGATGAGCATCAGCGTGGGCGAGCGCCTTCCCAAGGCCGTTCTGGTCAAGGCGAGTGCGGACGGGCCGCAGCCGGTCGACAGCGAGGAATTTTTCGGCGGCCGCAAGATCGCCCTCTTCTCGGTGCCGGGTGCCTTCACTCCCACCTGCTCGGCCCGCCATCTCCCCGGCTTCGTGGAGCGTGCCGACGAGCTCAAGTCGAAGGGTGTCGACGAGGTCGCCTGCGTGGCCGTCAACGACGCGTTCGTTCTTCAGGCCTGGGCCGAATCGGCCGGCGCGGTCGGCAAGGTGACGATGCTCGCCGACGGCAATGGCGATTTCGCCCGAGCGCTCGGCCTGACCATGGACGGCTCCAAGTTCGGCCTCGGCGAGCGCGGCTCGCGCTGGTCGGCGATCGTGAACGACGGCATCGTCGAGCAGCTCAACGTCGAGGAGCCGGGCGCCTTCAACGTGAGCAGCGCAGATTACATGATGGAGCGGCTCTAGGCAGGCAGGCAACGCCTGCGGCATACGTGCGTTGGGTCCTTAGCTTCGGTTCGACTGCGGGGAAACTCATCCATGGCTGCCAATTCCGACAAGCCCGATAATCGGGAGGGCAAATCGGCGGCTTGGAGGCTGGCCGAGGACAGCAAGCGGAGCCCCTTTACCGCTGCCGCCATCGCGGGCGGCGCCGCCGCGGCGGCGGCGGGAGCAGTGCTGGGCGCACGGGCTCTGGCGCGGCGCAACGGTGCGCGCGAGGGCAAGCCGGTCAACCAGGTCCTGGCCGCCGCGATCACGGCCACCGAGGCGGCCGCGGCCTGTCAGAAGGCGCCGGACTCGGCGACGAAGCCAGAGCCCGGGGCGGGCGAGGCAGAGGGGCATCCGAGCTGAAGGCAGGCCGTGACCCTGAGCTTCAGGGTCCAGTTTGCCACCCGCACCACGGCTCGCCACTGAATGCTGAAACAAGTTCAGCATGACGGCAGGGAGTCAGCGCGGCGCCATCGCGTAGTCGATCCAGACCCGCACCGTCGTGGGGATCTCTCCGGGCTCAAGCGGGGTCGCCCCGATGCGGCTGCCGGTGACGGTGATGGTATTGTCGTCATCGCGCTCGAACGATCCGCGCTCGCTGACTCTGAGCACCCGCGCGACCCTCATGCCAAGTGCCGCGGCATAGGTGTCGGCTTCGACACGCGCTTCCGAGACCGCGGCCTGCCTGGCCGCACGAAGAGGCGGCGCCTCATCCGAAAAGCCGAAATGGGGACCGTTAACCTCATTGGCTCCCGCTTCGAACAACGCGCTGACGATGTCCGACGCCCTGCGGAGGTCGCGAAGGTGAAGATGGAGGCGATTGCGAGCCATGTAGCCGGTGATCCGGCGGACACTGTCCTCCTCGTCGCGGCCGGCGACGTCGCGGGCGAATTGCGGAGCGACCATGAGCTCGGACGTCTGGACGTCGCGCGCTTCGATCCCGTTCCGGCGCACCGCGGCGAGGAGGCGATCCGCCAAGGCGTTGTTCGCGGCGAGCGCCTCCTTCGCCGTTCGCGCGGTGGTGACGACTCCGGCGGTGATGCTCGTCATATCCGGGCGGGCGAAATGCACGCCCTCGGCATCAACCGTGAGGAGCACTTCGCCCGGAGCAAGGGCGATCGGAACGTCCTGCGCCCCCACGCCCGCGGGCAGCGCGGCGAGCGCCAGCGCGGCCGCTAGGCCTGCCAGCCGCACTTGCGCCCCCTATTCTGCTGCTGAAGCCAGCCCATCAGCGGCCGGAAATATTCGAGCATCGGCTGGCCCGACATCTCGCGGCTGCCGGTGAACGCCTCGAGCGCGTCCGGCCAGGGCCGCGAGGCGCCCATCGCCAGCATCTCGTTCAGCCGCCGGCCGACCTCCTTGTTCCCGTAGAAGGAGCAGCGGTGGAGCGGTCCGGTCCAGCCGGCCTGCTTGCAGGCGGCCTGGTAGAATTGGAACTGGAGGATGCGGGCGAGGAAATAGCGGGTGTAGGGAACGCTCGCCGGCACGTGATATTTGGCGCCCGGGTCGAAATCCTGCTCGCTGCGCTGGGTCGGCGGAGCGATGCCCTGATATTGCAGGCGCAGGTCGTTCCAGCCCTGGTTGTAGGCGGTCGGCGCGATTTCGCCGCTGAACACCTTCCACCGCCATTTGTCGACGAGCAGGCCGAAGGGCAGGAAGGCGACCTTGTCCATCGCCTGCCTGAGGAGAAGGCCGATATCCTTGTCCGCCGACGGCACCTTGTTGCGCGGCAGGAGGCCGACCTGGACGAGATATTCCGGAGTGACCGACAAAGCGATCATGTCGCCGATAGCCTCGTGGAAACCGTCGTTCGCGCTGTCGAGATAGAGCAAGGGCTGCTTGTTGTAGGCGCGCTGGTAGAAATTGTGGCCGAGCTCGTGATGGACGGTGACGAAATCGTCCGCGT
>JASLBD010000097.1 GCA_030146745.1 Allosphingosinicella sp.
TCCGTCGTCGTCGGGCGCGACGGTGAACTGGCGGACGTCGCTCATGGCGGCGATGTAGCGGGGCGGGGGGGCGGAAGGAAGCCTACCCCGCATCATGCCAGCGCGGGCTGGCATCCCGGCGGGCGAAAGGCGCCTGCGTTCCTCACCCGCCGGGGCCCCAGCCTTCGCCGGGGCGACGGGTCAGCGGCCGTTGTTGGCGATCAGGGCGACTTCGGAGCCCTTAGCCTTGGGCGTGACGATCAGGTAGAAGGCGCCCTTTTCGCCCTCGTTGCTTCCGGCGAGGATATGGTCGCCTTCGCGCAGCTGATGCTCGGACGAATAGCCGGCGCGCACCGCCTTCGTATGGTACCAGTCGAGGATGCGCTGCCAGTTTTCCGCCGTGGTGAAGGTGACGACCCGGGTGCTGCAGCCCCCCGAATTGTTCGCGGCCGCCTCGGTCACCTTCCCGCCCGGATAGACCGGGAAGGTGGGCGACAGCCTGTTCGCCCAGCCCATGTTGTAGTGGAAGCGCTGCGGGTCGGAACAGCCCTTGGGGCCGGCGAGCGCCGCCGGCGGGCTCGCGGCCTTGCCCGGAGCCGACGGGGACGCATCGGGCGCCGGATAGGCCGCCCCGGCGGGGGTCGGCGAGGGCCGGGCGGCGTTCCGGTTGGACTGGGTCGCCAGATTTTCGTCGACCAGGATCTGGTCGTTGAGGGCGCTGGTCACGGCCGGATCGGCGTCGTTGGCCAGGTCGGCGAGATTGTCCTCGCCTCCGCCGCGGTCGCAGGCGGCGAGCGCGAGCGCCGCTCCCAAAAAGGTCAGGCGAAGCAGCGGAAAAGCGCGGTCGGTCATCGAAGACACTCCTTGGAGGCGCCGCTATGCCGCATTCCCACGCAAAATGGGTGACGAGAGATGGTTAACCGGTGGAGTCCGTGCCCTCTGTCCCGCTTCGGGACTGCCAGAAGGCGAAGCTTTCCGACTGAACCCGGTCGATGAAGCGCCGCGCCTCGGGCCCTTCCCAGGGTCCTTCATACCCCCGCGAACGGGCGCCGCCGGCGATCCACCAGCCCTGACCCGGAAGGCCGTCGCTCTGCCGGACGACCAGCACCGCCAGCTCCGGCTCGCCGCTCAGCGCCGCGCCCTCGTCGACGACGGCGAGGATCTTGCAAAGCGCCCGCATCTTGGGCCTCGAGAAGGAATAGCCGAGCCGCTCGAGCAGCTCGCCATAGCTGAGCGCCGTGCCGGCTTCGGCCGCGGCGACGAGATGCAGCCGCACTTCCTCCGGATCGGCGAGCGCGGCCATGCCTCAGTCGCGGTGGCGGATCGTGAGCCGGCCGTTGGTGCCCTCGCCGGAGCGGGGGCTCAGGCGCAGCTTGAAACTATGCTGGTCGCGCTTCTGGACGCCGGTGAGGCGCCAGGCATCGCCCTCCCGGGCCGCGTCCCGCAGCTGGAAGCCGTCGGCGCGGGCGGGATCGCGGTACCAGGCGGCGACCTTGTCGAGCGGGTCCGGGGTCGAGAAGCGGATCTCGACCTCGCTGTCGCCGCTCTTGTCGCTGTCGGGACCCGCGGCGATGGCCATTCCGCGCAAAGTCGCACCCGGATAGAGAAGCTTGCTGTCGCGCTCGGCCCGGGCCTCGTCGGCGACGCCCTTGGGAAGGCTGAGACTCATGTCGATGCCGGGCATCTTGAGCGAGATCTTGCCCTCCTCGGCCTTGCCTTCCGCCGAGACGTGGCCGTTGCCGGCCGCATTTTCCGCTTCGTCGCGGCGATCGCTGCCGTCGCAGGCGGAAAGCGCGGCGGCGGCGGCGAGAGCGGTGCAAAGGCCAGGACGCTTCATTCTCTCTCCCTCGGTTCGGGCCGATCCTAGCTCCTCGCGCCGCGCCAGCCAAATGCTTGTCGCGGGCTCGGGCCTCCGCTACCCGCGCCGCGGTGACCGACGCCGCGCGCACCAAGGCCGGGCTTCTCATGGGGCTGGCCGCCTATGCCTTGTGGGGCGTGCTTCCGCTCTACTTCAAGGCGTTGGTCCACGTTGCCGCGACCGAGATCGTCGCGCACCGGATCCTCTGGTCGCTCATCTTCCTCGGCGTCCTCGCCACCTTGTGGAAGAAGTGGCCGCGAATCCGCACCGCCTTGGCCAGCCCCCGGGTCGCGCTCACCCTTCTGCTCACCGCCGTCCTGATCGGAATCAACTGGCTGGTCTATATCTACGCGGTGGTCAGCGGGCACGTCCTGGAAGGCAGCCTCGGTTATTATCTGAACCCGCTCGTCAACGTGCTGCTCGGAGTCTTCCTGCTCAAGGAGAAGCTGAGCCTGCTGCAGAAGGCGGCCGTGTTCCTCGCCGGAGCGGGCGTGGCCATATTGGCGTTCGGCGCCGGCGGGGCGATCTGGATCAGCCTGACCCTCGCCGCCAGCTTCGCCGTCTACGGCTTCCTGAGGAAGGTGGCGCCGGTCGATTCGCTGGAGGGGCTGTGGATCGAGACCCTGTTCCTGGCGCCGATCGCCCTCGGCTGGGTGCTGTGGCTGACCCGGGCCGGCGACGGCGCCTTCCTCGACAGCCGTCTTACCGACCTGCTGCTCATCCTCGGCGGAGCGCTCACCGCCATCCCGCTCCTCCTCTTCACGGCAGCGGCGAAGAGGCTGCCTTATTCGACCCTGGGCTTCCTCCAATATGTCGCCCCGTCGCTCCAGTTCCTGCTCGCCGTGCTGGTGTTCGAAGAGCCGCTCACCACCGCCCACATGATCTGCTTCGGGGCGATCTGGGTGGCCCTCGCCATCTTCGTCCGCGAAGGCGTTCGCTCGCACCGCGCCGCCGCGGCCGCCGAGGCAGCGGTCTAGCCCGTCAGGCGGCGACCCGCTAAGGCACGTCCCGATGCTGAACATCCTATCCCTCCTGATCGGCGCAATTGCACTGCTGTGCGCCATCCCCGCCTTCATTCCGCTGCTCGGGTGGATGAACTGGCTGATCGTGCCAGTGGCGCTCGTCGGCCTCGCCTTGGGCATGGCTTCGAGGCGCACCAGCGGCCGCAACCTCAACCTGTTCGTGATCGTCGTCGGCGTCGTCCGGCTGATCCTCGGCGGAGGTATATTTTGAGTCGCTTGCCCGCCGCACTGGCAGCTCCCCTCCTTCTCCTCGCCGCCTGCGCGCTAGACGGGCCGATCCGCGACACCGAATATGCGCCCTGCAAGGTGCTGGGTTCGTCGGACTGGAAGGCGCAGGTCGAATTCTCTTCGACCTCGAGCCCCATTCCCTATTTGACTCGCAAGCTCGTCGTCACCGGCAAGGTGACGACGGCGGCGGGCTATCATGCGAGCCTCGCCGAGGGGCCGGTCGCCCGGCTCGACGAGCCGATCCAGCAGGTGCGGGTTCGGACCGAGGGCTCGGCCCAGACGGGCGGAGCGCCCGTCGTCCACCATGTCCGCGGCGTCTTCCCGGCGATCGAGCGCTACGGCGGAGTGGCGATTCGCTGCGGCGACGGGATCATCGCCGAGATAAAAGAGGTTCCGGTCCCGCCGCGCCAGAAGCACGAGAATCCCTTCACCTTCTAGCCGAAGGACGCGGCGAGCGCGGGGCGCAACACCAGCAGGATGCCGACGACCGAGATCAAGAAGGCGATCGTGCGGACTACCGGCACGCCCAGCGCGTAGAGCGGCAGATAGACGATGCGCGCGCCCAGCCACAGCCAGGCGCCGATCGCCGTCCAGCGATCGCCGAGCCCGGCGACGCCGACGATCAGGGCGGCCGCGGCGAAGACCGGGAAGGTCTCGAAGAAATTGGCCTGCGCCCGGGCGAGCCGGCCGACGATCGGCCGGGGCGGCGGCAATTCCTCGTCGCGGGCGCCGACATTCCATTTCGTCCCATATTGCCGCGTCTTGAAGCGCACCGCGACGAAGATGTGGACGAGGGCGAGGATGCAGCCCCAGGCGAGGACGTTGAGCTCGGCGGTCATGGCCGGGTTGTCCGCCAAGCTGCGGGTGGGCGCAAGCCGTAACCCGTCACCCACTCGTCATTCCGGCGAAAGCCGGAGTCCATGTACGCCGGCGTGAGTTGATTCGAGCCGCGGTGTTCATGGATCGCGGGTCAGGCCCGGGACGACGGGAAAGCCCTAAGCCTCGGCGAGCTGGCCCGTCATCCTCAGCACAAGCTCGCGCACCGGCGCGGCGACGGCGTCCGGCAGGGCCGCCCCCACCTCGTCCGTCGCCTTGCCATAGCCGGCGCTCACCCGGACGAGTTCCATCGACCAGTCGGGGAAGGAGCGCCGTTCCACGAAGCGCTCGTCGCGGATCTCGAAGGCCGAATGGCGGGGGTCCATGCGCAGCCGCTCGACCAGATTGTCGATCGCGTCCTCCGCGCCCTCGATGATCTGGAGGAAGCGGCAACCGTCGAAAAGCAGCAGCCCGGTGATGCCGTCGAGCGCGTTCAGGTGCCTCGCCGTCTGCTGGATCGCGGTCAGATCCTCATCGCCAAGGTCGAGACGGGCGCGGCTCGTGTAGGTCAAGGTCTTCAGACGCAAGGCTGTCCTCCTGGCCGCCCACTGGCACGACGGGCGGCGCGGATCAACTTCAAGCCGGCCGGAATTTCCTCCGTTCCGGATCGGGCCGACAGGGGAAGCGGCGCTTGATGCATTCGTTGTAGAAGCGGCCCGCCGAGGGCGCCTTGCACAAAGCCTCGTAGATCGCCTTGGGTACGTCCGAATAGATGTAGCGCCCGGTCTCCCTGAACCAGATGCTCAGCGCCCGCTCCTCATCGTCATAGGCTACCCGGGCGATGACGCTGGAGGACAATCTGGCGGCGCGCATGATCCTCTCCACGAAAGAGAATCGCGTGGCAGCGCTCCGCGGAAATCCCCGGTTCCGGCGGTTTCGCCGAGACGAATCGATCCAGGGCCGAAGCGAGTCCATATCCCCAATGAGCCGCGACCCGCGCATCGACGCCTCTGTCGCTCTCCACGCCGCCTGTCCGGAGGCCGAGGAGACCGAGGGGGCAAGAGACGGAACTGAAATATGAGAAATGCTGAACCCGGCTACCTGATCTAGGCTGATGTCAGGCTGTGATTTCCCCGCCCCCGCGAGGAAATATCCGGAAACGGACGGTTCGCCGCATTCCGTCCCGTCCTTAACACTCCATCAAAACTCTCCGCGTAGGAACTGTGCAACCCGGCAGAACGCAGGAATCCCATGTATCACGCGCCCGTTCCCTTGGATGTCGACCCGCAGGAATTGGAGCCGGCCGAGCTGGCGGATGAGAGCGTCGGCGCCGACGCGAGCAGCCAAAGGCTTCGCGACGCCCACCTCCACAACGGACAGGCGCAGACCCGCCTGCTCTTCGCACCCTTTTTCGCGCTCACCGGCGCCGGAGCGGCCCTTCTCGTCGCCTGGGCGATGCTGGGGACGACCCGCATCGAGCTGATCGTGGGCTGGCTCGGCCTGGTGGGGTTCGCCAACTGGGCCTATTTCCGCTCCGCCAGGACGGAGGGCGCAGCGGCCGAGAGCCGTTCCGCCGAGGGCCGGCCGCTGGTCCGCGCGATCGGCGAGGCGGTCGGGCTCGCCGCCATCTGGTCGGCCTTCCCGACCTACGCTTTCGCCACTCAGCCGCACGAAGTGCAGGTCGTCATCGGCGGCGCGATGGGCGCGATGATCATGGCCGCGATCGGCCTCGCCTCGGTTCCCGCCGCGGCCTTCGCCTGGATCGCGACCCTCACCGTCGCCTTGTGCTGCGCTTATTATCTGGGCAGCTCGCAGCTCAACCCGACCTTCGGAGCCTCGATCGTCGGGGTCGCCGCGGTCGCCATCTTCGGGGTCGCGCGCCTCACCCGCTGGACCTTCGGCCAGCTCCAGACCATCGCCAACGTCCGCACCCAGGCCGAGTCGGTCCGCCTCCTGCTCAAGGAATATGAGCATCGCGGAGTGGGCTGGCTGTGGCAGGTCGATGCCGAGAACCGGGTCGTCTACATCTCCTCGCGGATGACCTCCCTGCTCGGCCGCTCGGCGAGCCAGCTGATCGGCCATTCGCTCCCAGCGACGCTCGGCGGCAACAGCGCGCTCGGCCGCACCCTGCTCGCCCGCGCGCCCTTCGCAAGCCTCGAGATGGAGCTGAAGACCCGCCGCGGCACGCGCTGGATCAGCCTCGCCGGCGACCCGATCATCGACATGGCCGGCCAGTTCCAGGGCTTCCGCGGGGTCGGCTCCGACATCACCGAGGTCCGCCGCACCCAGGAAAGGCTGACCAACCTCGCCAACATGGACGTGCTGTCGGGCCTTCCCAACCGCGGCCGCGTGCGCCAGCTGCTCGGCGAGGCGCTCTCCACCTCGCAGTCGAGCAATGTGCCCTGCGCGATCATGTTCCTCGATCTCGACGGCTTCAAGCCGGTCAACGACACCTTCGGCCATCCCAAGGGCGACGCGGTCCTGAAGAGCGTCTCCCAGCGCCTCGTCAAGGAAGCCGGCGAATCGGGGCATGTCGGCCGCATGGGCGGCGACGAGTTCGCGATCGTCATCCGCGACGCGCAGAGCCGCAAGAAGGTGGACGACCTCGCCCGCCGGATCATCTCCGCCGTCGCCGAGCCCTATCATATCGACAAAGCGGAGATTCGCATCGGAGTCTCGATCGGCTGCGCCTTCGGCCCGATCGACGGCCAGAGCGTCGACGACCTCATCCAGAAGGCCGATCTCGCCCTCTACCAGGCGAAGGCCCAGGGCCGCGGCACCTGCTGCTATTTCTCCGCCGACATGCAGAACGAGGCCGAGGACCG
>JASLBD010000146.1 GCA_030146745.1 Allosphingosinicella sp.
AAGGCGGAGCCTCCGGGCGGGCGGCCGCCGGAGGCTCCGCCTTCGAGGTCTACGACCCGGCGACGGACAAATGGGAGAAGCTCCCCGACCTGCCGACCCAGCGCAATCATCTGGCGATGGTCGCTTTGAACGGGAAGATCATCGTGGCCGGCGGCCGCTTCCAGCCTGGCGCAGGTGCCGAGCGGACCGACATCGTCGAAATCTACGATCCGAAGACCCGCCGCTGGACAAAGGGCGCGCCTCTTCCGGCGCCGCGCGGGGGTATTACCGGCGCGGCCCATGCCGGCTGCATGTTCGTCTTCGGCGGCGAGGGCGAGCGGACCCACGTGCTCGGCCTGACCCCCAATACCTACGGCTACGACCCCCGGGCCGACCGCTGGACCAGGCTTCCGGACCTCCCCATCGCCGTACATGGGCTCAAGGGCAGCGCGGTGATCGGCGGCCGTATATTCCTGCCGGGCGGCGGGATTACGCTGGGCGGAAACAGCGGCACCAACGCCATGCAGGTGTACCGGCCGACGATGCGGTGCGAGTGAGACCTTGACCTCTCCCGCCGGTACTTGCCGGGCGCCGCTCGACTAGGGTTCCGGACTCAATAAGGATCGCACCTCGGATCGGAAAAATCGTCATCCCGGACTTGATCCGGGATCCATGAACTCGACAATCGCCGGAAGGGGCTCCGCCGGATCGCCTCATTCTCCAGGAACGGTGTTCATGGATCCCGGCCTTCGTCGGGATGACGCTGGAATCCCTCGGAAACTTCAGAAGCTGATTGAGTGCGGACCCGAAGCGGACGTTCCGCTCTCGACCGAAATCGGACGTTCCATGCCGTCCAGACGAACAGGTCGCCAGCGTCTGCCGTTTGTCGATTTCAAAAGGCGATCTGCAGAACGGATGACGCGCCGGCCCGGCCGGGCGTGATGAGAAGGAGCGACGCAGGGTCCGGGCCGGCTCCTCCTTCGGCCTGAAGCTCCGCGTCGCCGCCGGCGCCTCAGCGATGTGGCGTCCGTCACGCAAGTCCTGCGGAGCTCGTCCTGGTCCATGATTGACACGTCTCTCGAAGCGGTCGCGACTCAAGCGGAATGGGTCCCCCATACGTTCGATGCCGAAGGGAGCCGGCTGACTTCGTTTTTCGTCCCGCGCGACGAACACGGTTGGCAGCCTTTTCTTTGGAACCCCGAACACAAGTTTCAGGAGGCAACGCACCTCGCCTCCGGTCTCCGCGCCCACCTGCCGCCGAACGGCGGTGGAACGCCGCATTTCATCTTTCACACGGCATTTTGTTGCTCGACCCTGCTCGTGCGGGCCTGTGCCAGGGCGAAGGGCGCGATCGGCCTCAATGAACCGGCGATCCTCAACAACCTGGCGCACAGGGTGGAAGCCGAGGGCAGATCCGCGAACCACGCGCGGCTCGACCTGGTGCTGAGCCTGCTGGGCCGAAGTTTCGACCCCGGCGGATCCGTCATCGTCAAGCCGACCAATTTCGCCAATGCGCTGATCGATCCCATCCTGGCAATGCGCCCCCAGGCAAAGGCCGTGCTTCTTTATTCGGATCTCAAGACGATGCTCTATTCGGTAGCCCGCCGAGGGGCGCTCGGCCGTGTCTGGGGACGGCAGTTGTACGATGCTTATGCGCGCTTCTCCCGCCTGGATTTCGGCTATAGCGCAGCCGAATCCTTTCTTCAGACGGACCTGCAGATCGCAGGTCTGGGCTGGCTCATGGAGGTTCACCACCTCGAGCAGGCCGCCCGGGCCCATCCCGATAGAACGTTGATGCTCGAGGCCGACGATCTGCTGGCGGATCCCAGCGCCATCCTGGAGAGAGTCTATAGCTTCTTCGATCTCGGTCATCAGCCGGACAGCATCGCAAGCGCCGTCAACGGACCCATCTTCTCGAGCCACAGCAAGGAACCGCGTGTGCATTACAACCGGGAGCTCAGGGAAAGGGAGCGCGAGCGCGTGCTCGCGACTCATGCCGAAGAAGTCAGGATGGTTGCGGGCTGGATCGACGCCATCGCCCGCCACGTGGGGATCCGCACGAAGGCTTTTGAGCCGGCCTTCGCCTGAGCGGCCGCAAAACGCCCGTCCGAACATCCGGTGGCTTCCCCCGTCCGCACGCGGGACGGAACTGCCCTTCACCCGGATTCTGCCTGCGCTGTAAACGGGTCGGTGGCCTTCAGGACGTCCAGGACGAACATCCGGTCCCACCATCGCTGCAAGGCGCGGTGACGGGAAAGCGCCGCCTGTCCCTCCTCGGCGCGGACGAAATAATCCATCATCGGAGCGAGGTGAAAGTCGGCAAGGGTGATTTCCCGCCCGCCCAGGACGAGGCCCTCGCCCGCGACCTCGTCCAGGAACGACAGCATTTTCCGCGAGGCTTCCAGGCCCGAGTCGACCTCCTCGCGGCTCGACGCCTCTCCGAAATGGGGGCGGAAGAAGGCATGGGAAGCCACCTGCCTGACCATCGGCCGGTAGGCGTAGGAGTCGACGGCCGAAATCACCTGGTCCATCCTGGCCAGGGCCGCGGCGCCCCCGGGCTGCAACGGCGGACCCGCGAAAGCCCGATCGACATAGCGCGTGATCGCGCCTGTCTCGAAAAGCCTGAACGCGCCATGGGTCAGCACCGGAACCCGGCCGAACGGATGCAGCGTCTTATATTCTTCGGGAAGCCCGGCGAACGGATCGACCTCGACCGTCTCGTGCCCGACGCCCTTCGACAGCAGAGCCAGCCGGGCGGTCCGGGTGTAGACGCTGTATCGCCATCCATGAAGCTGGACCGGGTCCGTCATCCGCGCCTCCATGTGCTTCTCGGCTGCGTCGGGATGATCGCGAACGGACTCAACCGGGTCGGCCGGCCATTCCCGCGAACGATCCGAACCTCCGCTCGGGGTTTGCCGGGGACGGGCGAGCCGCGAGACGGCATATCCTTGCGCTATTTGAGGCGGCTGCCGTCATAATAGGTGCAGCAGTCGCTCGAAAGGATGATCGTCTCGCCGAGCGTGCTCCCGGTCCGGCTGTTGTTGTAGACGAGCCAGTCGGCGCCTTTCTCGGCCTTTTTCAGCACCACGCCGGGCCCCGCCGCGTTCGGCTCCCAGCGCCCGCGGATCAGCCGCTCGGAGGAGCCCTGCTGCACGCGCCAGGTGTAGGTGCCGTCGGCGTTGATCCGGAGCGGCGGCAGCCGCAATCCGCCGCTGACGGTCCGGTAGACGTAGCGGCCGTCGGTGACGGCACCCATCGCCATCGGCACGCTCACCCGCCAGTCGCCGACGAACCAGCTCGTCCAGAAGGGCTCCCGCTCCGTCCCCACGACGAAATAGGCGTCCTCGCTGCCGGTGACGCCTTCGATGTTGTAGCCGTATTTCGGATCGATCCCTTTGACGACTCCGCGAGTCCAGGTCTTGCCCGCCGTGCCGCTGTAGAGCACCTGCTGCCCCGGCCTGTAATGGCCGAGCCTGGGCCAACCCTTCGCCCCCCGGCCGCCCGCGGCCGCCGGAGACGGCCGGGCGTCCGGTGCCGCCGGAGGCGGCGCGGCATCGCCCCGCCCGTCGCCCCGCCCGGCGGTCCGGGCAGCGCCGCCGCCGGCCTGTTCGATCATCGTCTGGATCTTCGCGTGGCGGTGCATCTTCGCCTGGGCGGCGGCATCGCCGAAGTCGGGATGCCTTATCGAAACGTCGGCGCCGCGTTCGAGAAGGAGCCGCACCACAGCCTCGCAGCCATTGCCGGCCGCCATCATCAGCGGAGTGTACCCTCCCGAGTTGCGGGCGTCGATGTCGGTCCCCTTGGCCAGGGTCTCCGCGACCTCCGCCGCCCGGCAATCCTGCGCCGCCGCGACCAGTTTCATCTCGTCGATATTCTGTGCGCCCGCCGAGCTTCCCCAAAATGCCGCAACCGCCGCCACGCTGAACCTTAGCCTAGACTTCATCGCCAACCCCGGA
>JASLBD010000190.1 GCA_030146745.1 Allosphingosinicella sp.
CAAGCGGCAGGAGCATCCGGCCGATGAGATGGACGACCCACACATTGGTCGGGTCCTCGACTCGCAGGTCGCGCGAGCCGTCGGGAGGCGGCAGCCAGGCGGGGCGGGGACGCACGCTCATCGCCGACGCCGTTAAACCCGGGCCCGGACCGGGGTCAATCGACTGGAGCGGCGTTCCCGCTTCACCGCGTATGCACCGGCTCGGCCTCGATCACCTTACCGTTCCGGTCGAGCTGGACGACGTGGTGGACCGGACGAAGCGGCGCGAAGGCGGAGGAATAGCCGAGCTCGCTCGAACAATCCGCCCTCGGCAGATAGTCGACCTGGCCGGCGCAGCCGCCTTCCCAGTCGGGCGCTCCAAGGATCGCTTCGGCCGCGGCGCGGTCCATTCCGAGCTGGACCCGGGTGAAGCGATCCGGAAACCGGCGGTCGTTCCAATATCCCCAGGCGGCCCAGAGCATTAAGGCGGCGACGGCGGCGGCGAACGCGGCCTCGAGCAGCCGGCGCGGGCGCCAGGCCGGCCGCTCAGCCATGGCGGCCGCGCCACTCGCTGGCCAGCAAGGCGAAATAATCGTCGTCCAGCCAGCGGCCGTTGCACCGGAAGCTCTCGCGGAAATGGCCTTCCTGGCGGAAGCCGAGCGAGCGCAGCAGCGCGATCGAGGCGGCGTTGGCCGAAGCGGCCACTCCGACGAAGCGGTGCACCCGATGCGCCTCGATCAGCCAGCCGATCAGGGCGGCGGCCGCCTCGCGGGCGTAGCCGCGGCGCTGGACCGGCGGCAGGATCCGCCAGCCGAGCTCGACCTGGCGCTCCCCGGGGACCGCGAAGCCCACTCCGAGATCGCCCAGCACCGCCCGGTCCTCGCGCCGCTCGATCACGAACTGGTACCAGGGCCCGCCGGGCTCGCTCTGCCCGGGCGACTTCGACTGCATGTCGGCGATCATTCCAGCGACGAACGCGCGCGGATCCTCGCGGCTGCCGGTGTAGCGGACCATGTCGGGCTCGGACCAGCCGGGCAGCAGCGGCTCCAGGTCGCCGCCGTGCGGCCGGCGCAGGACCAGCCGCTCGCTCGCGGCGAAGATCATCGCTCGTCCCGAAGTCGCGCCAGGCGCTCGCCGACCGATTCGATCGGATGGGCCGCCGCTTTCGCTCGGCTCGCCTTCAGCCGCGGATAGCCGGCTTGAGCGTCGGCGATCAGCGCCTTGACGAAGCTTCCGCTTTTCACCTCGCGAAGGATCCGGCGCATCTCGGTCCTGGTGTCGGCGGTGACGATCCGGGTGCCGCCCTTCAGGGCGCCGAACTCGGCGGTGTTGGAGATCGCCTCGCGCATTCCGGCTATGCCGCGCTCGTAGATGAGATCGGCTATCAGCTTCACCTCGGTAAGGCACTCGAAATAGGCGATTTCCGGAGAGAAGCCGGCGTCGACCAGCGTCTCGAAGCCGGCATGGATCAATTCCGGGATCGCGCCCCACAGGACGGCCTGCTCGTTGAACAGGTCGGCCTCGCATTCCTCGGCGAAGCTGGTCCGCAGCATCCCGGCCCGTCCGCTTCCGATCGCTGCGCCGTAGGAAAGAGCGAGCGCCTCGGCCCCGCCCGTCGCATCCTGGTGGACGCCGAAGAGGGCGATGAGGCCGCCGCCTTGCTCATATTCGCGCCGGAGCGCGGTGCCGGGACCTTTCGGGGCGACCAGGAAGACGTCGAGGTCCGGCCTCGGCTCGATCAGGGCGAAGCGGATGCTGAGCCCGTGCGCGAAGACCAGGGCCGAACCCTCGGCAAGGTTCGGCGCCACTTCATCGGCGTAGATTTTCGAGTGCAGCTCGTCGGCGGCCAGCATGACGACGACGCCCGATTTTTCAGAGGCCTGGGCCGCCGTCATTACGTCGAACCCGTCCTTCCCGGCGCGGGCACGGCTCGCCGATCCCTCCGGAAGCCCGATGGTGACGAAAACGCCGCTGTCGCGCAGGTTGAGGGCCTGGGCCCGTCCCTGGTTGCCGTATCCGATCACGGCGATCCGGCGGCCCCGGATCAGCGCGAGGTCGGCATCCTCATCGCGGTAGACGTGCATTGAGATCGGCTAGGGCATTTGCCAGCCCGCCGCAATCGAGCGGCTCGGTGAAGCGCGGCCAGTCGCCCGGCGGCTGGCGGGAGAACCAGGTATATTGGCGCTTGGCATATCGGCGCGTGGCGGTTCGGCCCGCCGCAAGCGCCTCGTCCCGGGTCAGATCGCCGCGAAGGAAGGCGGCGATCTCGCGAACTCCGATCGCCCGCATCGCCGGAACCATCGGGTTCAGCCCTCGCTCGAGAAGCGAACGGACCTCTTCGACGCCTTCGTCCGACAGCATTTGTTCGAAGCGCCGGTCGCAGCGTTCGTAGAGCCAGTCGCGCGGCGGCAGAAGCAGCAGCGGGACCGGATCCACGTCATCGCCGATCCCGCCCGACCGCTCCTTTTGCCAGTCCGCAAGCGGCCGCCCGGTCGAGCGTACGACTTCCAGCGCCCTCGCTACGCGGGTCGAATCGGACGGCCGCAGTCGGGAGGCGGCTTGCGGGTCCTCGCGCTCGAGGGCCGCATAATTATGCATGACGGTGAACGATCTGACCGCTGTCCTTATCTCCGGGTCGATGTCCGGGATCGGTGCGATCCCGTCGAGCAAGGTACGGATGTAGAGACCGGTGCCGCCGACCAGCACAGGCAACCGCCTTTCCTCACGCGCCTCGCTTATCGCGCCTCTCGCATCCACGGCCCATTCGGCGGCGGAACAGGGTTGGGCCGAGTCCCTGTACCCGTAGAGCCGGTGCGGCGCCCGCGCCTCGTCCTCCGGGTTGGGCCGAGCCGAGATTATGCATAGATCCGCATAAACTTGCGCGCTGTCGGCGTTGACGATCGTTCCGCCGGCGGCTTCGGCCAGCGCCAGGGCCAGCGCCGACTTGCCGCTGGCCGTCGGTCCCGCGATAAGCGCCAGCCGCCTGTCCGAAGAAGAAGCCATGTTCATCGCCACCCTGATAGCAAAGGATCGCCTCGCCGACGGGGATATTTCGGCGGCCGCCGACGCCCTCGCCGCGGCCGGCATGGCGCCCTACGGTCGAAGCTGGATCGAGGCGGACAGGGCCTGCGACCTGCTTTTCTCCGCCGACCCCGCGGTCGCCCGGAAGGTGCTCGAGGGGCTGATCGCGGGAGTCGACGTGATCGTCCAAGGCGAGGCGTCGCGCCGCCGCCGGCTGCTCGTCGCCGACATGGATTCGACGATGATCCGCGTCGAATGCATAGACGAGCTCGCCGATTATGCCGGGGTGAAGGCCGAGGTGGCGGCGGTGACCGAGCGGGCGATGCGGGGCGAGATCGGCTTCGAGGCGGCGCTCGCCGAGCGGGTCGCGCTTCTCGCCGGGCTCGAGGAAGCGGCGATCGATCGCTGCCGCGAGGAGCGCGTCCGGCTCACCTCCGGCGCCCGCGCACTGGTCCGGACGATGAAGCGGGAAGGGGCCTTCACCCTCCTCGTCTCCGGCGGCTTCACCCGCTTCGCCGACCCGGTCGGCGCCGAGATCGGCTTCGACCGGGTGGTCGCCAACCGGCTGGGCCTCGGATCGGGCAGGCTCGACGGCACGGTGGCGCCGCCGGTGCTCGGCGCCGAGGGGAAGAGGCTGGCCCTGCTCGACGCGGTGGCGGAGCTGGGCCTTCGCACCGACGAGACCCTGGCGGTGGGCGACGGCGCCAACGACGTCCCGATGATCGAAGAAGCGGGACTGGGGGTGGCCTACCACGCCAAGCCGACCGCCGCCGCGGCGGCCGACGCGGCCATCGTCCATAACGATCTGACGGCGCTTCTCTACGCCCAGGGCTGGGCTCGGAGCGAGTGGGAGCGATAACAACGCCTTAGCCCCCGGTGCCTGGCACCGAGCCTCTAGCCTCCGGCGCCTGTAGCCCCCGGTGCCTGGCACCGAGCCTCCGGTGTAGCCTCCGGTGCCTGGCACCGAGCCTCCGGTGCCTGGCTCCGAGTCTCCGGTGCCTGGCACCGATTGCGGAGCTTGCCCCGGGCGCGGGGCCTCAGCGATAACAGCGCCTTAGCCTTCGGTGCCTGGCACCGATTGCGGGCTTCGGCGCAATCGCGCGGCAGCAATACCAACGGCTTAGCCTTTGGTGCCTGGCACCGGGTCCACTTTGGTGCCTGGCACCGGGTCAAGGCGTGCCTGGCACCGGGTCACCGGGTCACCAGGTCAAGGCCGGCTCATATCCGCGGCGATGGCGGCGAGGGCGAAGGCGACCGAGGACTCGCCGAGCGGGAAGCCGAGCTCGACCCCGTCGGGGGCCAGCGAACGCACCGTGGCGTCGATC
>JASLBD010000219.1 GCA_030146745.1 Allosphingosinicella sp.
CGGGAGAGGAGGGGCCCGCCGCGAAGCGGTGGGAGGTGAGGGTCTTGCTGAGTCCGCGGTCCAGACCCTCACCTCCCAAGCCTGCGGCTTGGGCCCCTCCTCTCCCGCGAAAGCGGGAGAGGGGCTTGTGGGCGGCCGCGCTATGCTGAATGTCGAAACGGCCGAGGGCGGCGGGCGCTACATCTGCACCGTCTCGTCATGCCGGACTTGATCCGGCATCCACCTTCCTTTCGTGCGATGGCGCAAGAAGGTGGATCCCGGACTTGATCCGGGATCCACCTTCTTGCGCCACCGTACGAGAGGAAGGTGGATGCCGGATCAAGTCCGGCATGACGAGACGGTGCAGATTTAGCGCCGCCGCTCACTCCACCCAGTCCAGCCCGATCTCGCGATAAAGCCCCCTGTCCTCCTCCCAGTCCGGCTTGACCTTGACGTGGAGGAAGAGGTGGACCTTTCGGCCCATCAGCTCTTCCAGCTCCAGCCTCGCGGCCTCGCCGATCGCCTTGATCCGGGTGCCGCCCTTGCCGAGAACGATCGCGCGCTGGGTGGGGCGGCCGACCAGGATCTGCTGGTGGATGGCGACCGAGCCGTCGCGGCGTTCCTCATATTTCTCGGTCTCGACGGCGCTGGCGTAGGGCAGCTCGGCGTGGAGCTGGAGATAGAGCTGCTCGCGGGTCACCTCCGAGGCCGCGAGCCGCTCGCTGGCGTCGGAGACCTGCTCCTCCGGGAAATGCCAGGGCCCTTCGGGCACCCGAGCGGCAAGCGCGGCCTTGAGATCGGCGACTCCGTCGCCGGTGGTGGCGGAGACCATGTAGATATCCTCGAAGTCGAGCCGCTCGCCGAGCTGGGTGGCGAGCGCCAGAAGGACCTCCTTCCTGACCAGGTCGACCTTGTTCAGGACCAGGATCTTGGGCTCGCGCCGGTTTCTGAGCGTGTCGAGCATCTCCTCGAGCCGCCGGAAGAAGCCGGTCTTCGCGTCGACGACAAGGGCGATCAGGTCCGCGTCCGCCGTCCCCGCCCAGGCCGCCGCGACCATCGCCCGGTCGAGCCGCCTCTTGGGCTCGAAGATCCCGGGCGTGTCGAGCAGCAGGACCTGCGCCTCGCCCAGGATCGCAATCCCCATCAGCCGGGTGCGGGTGGTCTGGGCCTTCGGGCTGACGATGGCGACCTTCTGCCCGACGAGGGCGTTGACCAGGGTCGACTTGCCCGCATTGGGCGCGCCGACAACGGCGACGAGGCCGCATTTCTGCGTCATTTCAACTGCTCCAGCAGCTTCACGGCGGCCGCCGTCTCCGCTTCCTGCTTCGACGCCCCCTCGGCGCTCGCCAGTCCCACGCCCCTGATCTCCACCTCGACGACGAAGGTCGGAGCGTGCTGCGGCCCGCTGCGCTCGGCGAGGCGGTAGACGGGAGGCTTGCGGTCCTGGGCCGCCGCCCATTCCTGAAGCGCCGACTTGGGATGCTGGGGCGCCTTGTCGTGGGTGCTGACCCGATCCGCCCAGGCGCGGCGGACGAAAGCCTCGGCGGCGCCGAGGCCGGAATCGAGATAGACGGCGCCGATCAGCGCCTCGACAACGTCGCCCAGCACATTGTCGCTTTCGAACGCCCCGTCCTCGCGGGCCTGCTTGCCGAGCCTCAGCCGGGCGCCGACGCCGAGCTCGCGGCCGACCTCGGCGCAGGTCTCGCGGGCGACGAGCGCGTTGAGGCGCTTCGACAGCTGGCCTTCGGGCTCGTCCGGGAAAAGCTCGTACAGCCAGGCCGCGACGGCGAGGCCGAGGACCCGGTCGCCGAGGAATTCCAGCCTTTCATATTGCGCCTCGCCGAAGCTGGCATGGGTCAGGGCCCGCTGGAAGAGGGCGGAGTCGCGCGGCGCGCGGCCGAGAATCTCCTCCAGCCAGGCCAGGGTCGCCCGATCCACTAGAAAGCGTCCATCAGAAGGTGCGCCCCACCCGTTCCCAGCGCGCCGCCGAGACCCAGGTCCAGGGCTTGATCCACTCGGTCGAGCCGTCGGTGGAGAAGAAGGTGATCAGCGCCCGGCCGATCACGTAATCGCTCGGCAGCAATCCAACCCCCCTCTGCTCGAGGCTGAAACGGCTGTCGGCGCTGTCGTCGCGATTGTCGCCCATCATGAAATAATGGCCGGCGGGAACGGCATGGACCTCCGTGTCGTCGGCGCCGCCGTCGATCTGGTCGAGCACCTCGTAGGAGCGGCCGCCGGGCAGGGTCTCGCGAAAGCGGGGATAGCGGCAGTAAGACTTGCCCGCCTCGACCGTTGGCGGGCGCACCCGCCCGGCATAGCGGCAGGGGCTGTTGGGGGTGACAGGCATCAGCCAGTCGGCGATCCTGACCTTCGGCACCGGCTTGCCGTTGAGGAAGATCTGGCCTTCGCGCATCTGCACCGTGTCGCCCGGAAGCCCGATCAGCCGCTTCACATAGTCCTCGTCCTCGCCCGGATAGCGGAAGACGACGATGTCGCCGCGCCTGGGTTCCGAGGCGAGGATGCGCCCGTCGAAGGAGGCGAGGCCGAAAGGGATCGAGTAGCGCGAATAACCGTAGGGCCATTTGGCCACGAACAGATAGTCGCCGATCCTGAGCTCGGGCAGCATCGAACCCGACGGGATCACGAACGGCGCGATCACGAAGGTGCGGAGCAGGATCGCGAACAGGAAGAAGAGCAGCAGGAATCTCGTCGTCTCCGCGAGCCCGCCCTTCTTTTTCTTTTTCGTCCCGGGCTTCGCCGCTTCGCTCGCCATGCGCCGCTTTCGCTTGGAGCGCGGGTGCGGTCAAGGAGCATTCCCTCTCCCTGCAGGGGAGAGGAGGGGCCCGCCGCGAAGCGGTGGGAGGTGAGGGTCTTTTTTGACTTTCGTGCTGCAGGCCCTCACCCTCCCGCTTCGC
>JASLBD010000268.1 GCA_030146745.1 Allosphingosinicella sp.
CTTCATTCTCCGCCAGATTGCCCGCTCGCTCCCGGATATTGCAGGCAGATGACAGGTCCGTGACAGCGGAGTGACGGCTTGCAAAGCGGGCCGCCCAAAGAAAAACGGCGGCCCCGGATGGGACCGCCGCTTCACTCGTTCTGCTCGTTGGAGGCTCAGGCCGCGGGCGCGATGTCCGCGTCGCCGTCCTCGCGGGGGCGGCGGGTGCGGCGGCGCGGCGCCTTGGCCGGGGCGTCGCCTTCGATCACCGCGATCGCCGGAGGAAGCACGTCGAGCGAGATCCGCTCGTCGGCCTCGCCCTGCGCTTCGGTGCGGGGCTCGTCGCGGTCGCGGCGGGGCCGGAAGCGCTCGGGCCGGCGCTCGCCGTTACGCTCCTCGCGCGGCTGGAACTCGCGGCGGGGACGCTCCGGCTGCTCGGCGCGCTCGGCCCGCTCGGGCCGGTCGTTGCGCTCCGGACGGTCGTTGCGCTCCGCGCGCTCGGTCCGGTAGCTCCGGTCCTCGCGATTGCCGCGATCTTCCCGGTTGCCCCGGTCGTCGCGGACGTTCCGGTCGCCCTCATCCTCGTCGCCGTCGTCGCCGTCGGCGGCCATCGACTCGTCCTGATCCTCGTCCTCGTCGGATCCGTAATCGTCGCGACGGGGGCGCTGCTCCTCGAAGCGGGCGCGGTTCTCGTTCAGGACGCGATAATAATGTTCGGCGAATTGCAGCCAATATTCGGACTGCACGCGGTCGCCCTGGAGTTGGGCGTCGCGGGCCAGCGACTTGTATTTCTCAAGCAACTGGGCGGCATTGCCGCGCGAGCGGTTGTCCTGCCGGTTGCCCACATTGGGCGACTGGTTCGGCGAACGCGGTCCGCCGCCACCGCGGCCGCGACGGCGGCCGTTCTGACGATTGTTTATCAAATGTAGGTCCTCGTCCTCGTGGTCCTAATTCACGCCACCGTGACAACCGGGCCCCTCCCGGCCGCATCATTTAGCACGACACCCGGGCAGGGCCGCACGTGCGGCCTCCGCCACCTCACGCTGCGAACGTCCTGGGACGCCTAAGCAATCGGGGGTCGGCGACGGCTGGCCTCACGCTCGCTTAGCTGTGAAGAGCCCCGTCCCTGAACCCCTATGTAGCTATGCCCGCAACGAAATCCAAGCGGAAAGATGATGACGTGGATTAACGGCTTAGCAGGAGGCAACGTTCGAAACCCTTAAGGTCCTTGCGTGACTCGATGATGAATGGGGCCTCCTCGAACAAAGCCGCGACGCAGTCGCGCTGGCCCGCGCCGAGCTCGATGCAGGCCAGGCCGCCGGGCGCGAGCAGGCGCTCGATCTGCGGGGCGAGGCGGCGATATTCGGACAGGCCGTCGGCGGCGGCGAACAGGGCTTCGGCAGGCTCCCAGTCCGCCACGTCCGGGGGAAGCTCGGCGCCGCTCTCGACGTAAGGCGGGTTGCACAAGATGAGGTCGAACCGCTCCTCGACCCCTTCACCCCAATCGCCGAGCCGGAACTCGGCCCGGCCGGAAGCCCCGAGCCGCCCGGCGTTCCGCCGCGCATAGCCGAGCGCCGTTTCGGAAGAGTCGATCCCCAGTCCCGAGGCTGCGGGCCATTGCGAGAGCGCCGCAAGCAACAAGGTGCCGGGACCGGTGCCGAGGTCGAAGACGCGCTTCGGGCCGTGCCGGCCGAAATGCGCCACCGCCGCTTCCATCAAGGTCTCGCTGTCGGGGCGCGGCACCAGGACTCCGGGCCCAACCTCCAGCTCGATCGTCCAGAAGTCCCGGCGGCCCAATATGTAGGCAATGGGCTCTGACGCCTTGCGGCGCTCGATCAGCGGGGCGAATTCGCCGGGCGCCTCGTCGTCCAGCCGCGAGAGCAGCAGGGCCTCGCGCTCGATCCCCAACGCCTCCGCCATCAGCAGCTCGGAGTCTAGCCGGGCGGTCCCGCTCACCGGTGCAAGCTCCCCGGCCGCGGCCGCAAGGGCGTCCCTCACCTTCACCGGCGTGCCCCGGCCGTCAGCGGGCGTGCCGGGCGGCGATCGCCGCGAGCCCGGCCCTGATCTCGGCTTCCGGGAGCCAGCGGCCGCCGACCATGACCCCCGCCCGCCGCCGCAGATTCGCGACGTCCCTGAGCGGATCGCCCTCGACGAGGATCAGGTCGGCGCGCCGCCCCGGCTCGACCGTCCCGAAATCGTCCGGAGTGCCGAGGAAGCGGGCGACCTCGCGGGTGCCGGTGGAGAGCGCCTGGTAAGGGGTCAGCCCGGCCTGGACGAGGTAGCGGAGCTCGCGGTGAAGCGAGAAGCCGGGGACGTTGAATATCTGCGGAGCGTCGGACCCGAGGAGGAGCCCCGCGCCCTCGTCGTGGAGTGCCTTGATCAGCTTGCCCCGAACGGCGATGAACCGGGCGGCACGGAGGGGATTGTAATCGGGCTGCGAGCGAAGCCCCGCCCGGGCCTTCTTCCAGCCCTCGATCATCGTGCGCGGGACGTAGCGCATCTCCTCGCGGGCGAGCAGCTCGGCTTCGCCGAGGCCGGGCAGAAGCAGGTGGTGGATGAGGCTGTCGGTCGGGACGTTCCACACCCCCGACCGGGCGGTCAGACGCGCCACGCCGGGGATCTTCCGCCCGTCCACCCGGTCGGTCAGGTCGTAGCCGAAGAAGCCGCCCCCGCCCTCCGGTGCGGCGGCATCGTCGCGCACCAGAAGCGGCATATAGCCGTCGAGATGGTCGACGGTGATCTGCTTCGCCTCGAGCGCCCGGCGGAGGCCGACGGAGTCGGGGACGTGGCCTCCGAACGGAAGCTCATGCTCCCGCGCCGCGGCGGCGATGGCGTCGTAGCGGGCGCGGTCGAGGCCGGGATGGATCTTGAGGAAATCGTAGCCGGCGGCCTTCTGCTCGCCGACCATACGCCGGCCGTCCTCGGGCGTGGCGACCGAATTGCCGTTGAGGGAAGGCCCCGACGTATAGAGGCGGGGGCCGGTCAGCTCGCCCCGCTCGAGCTTCGAGCGTAGCTCCAGATGCGCCGGCGCGCCGAGCATCCCCCGGGCGAAGGTGATCCCGTTGGCCGCGTAGAGGAAGAGGACGTCCTTCGTCCACTGCGGGTCGGCGCCTCCCGGGACATGGGCGTGCATTTCGGCGAGGCCGGGCATGAGGAAGCGATTGCGGCCGTCGATCCGGACCGCCCCGGCCGGGACCCGGGTGGAGCGCGCGGCGCCGATCGCCTCGATGCGCCCGTCGCGGACGATCACCGTGCGCTTGGGAAGAAGCCGCTCCCGGTCCATCGGAACGACGGTAACGTCGGTGATGGCGTAGACTCCCCGTGGGCCCTGCGCCGCGGCGGGCGCGCCGAGCAGCAGTGCGAAAGCCGCGAGCAGGGTCGTCAGGATCGAGCGCATATGAAGTCCTTTCAAGCCGTCATGCCGGACTGGATCCGGCATCGATGAACAGGGCGGCGGGCCGTTTCGACGCACCGTGTTCATGGACCCCGGATCAAGTCCGGGGTGACGGTTCCGGCCGACGGTTGTGGCACGGGCAAATTGCCCGGACAATTGCCCGGACTTGCCCAATCCCGCGGCTCCGGACCGAAGCCAGGGCAACTGAAAACAAAGCCTTTTTCCGGCGAAGTTCACGAAGTTCATCGAGTCGGGCGCCTTTCGAGTAAACTTTGCGGCGAGAATCATTCCCGGCCAAGGACTTGGCCCCGCCGCTCCCGTCAGTCCGTTCGGTTTCTCGCCGGCCACGCGGTCACCCTCCTTTCCGCCGCGGCTTTCCGGCCTGAAGAAAGGCCGTGCGGCAGGATGGAACATAGCAGAAACGGGGCGCTCGGGACAGCCTAAGCCCATGCAGAAAA
>JASLBD010000294.1 GCA_030146745.1 Allosphingosinicella sp.
CGCCCTGCTTCCAGCGATCTCGGCCGGAGCGCTGCTCATCCTCGCCCATTCCCTCGCCGCTACGCGGGGTTGGGGCTGCGTCGCCCTGGCCGGGACAGTCGTCGCTTTCTCGGTGGCGCTGCGCATCGAGGCCGAAGGGCGGGAGGTGCCGGGCAGGCTCTGGCTCGCCGAGCGCAAGGGCATGACCTGGCTGATGCTTCCTTTCGCCGTCGCCAACATGTGGGGGACGGGCCTGACCCTGCTCGCTTTCTATGCCGGAGCGAGCTTCTTCTGGGCCCAGCGGCAAGCGCATGCGCCGGCGCCCGCACCGCCACAGGATTAGCGCGGCCTTAACCCTGACCGGCCTATGCACGGCCAATGTCCGAAGTGCGCGCTAGCGGAGGTGAACTGGACGGCGCGGCGCAGCTGCTCGCGTCGGCGCACGCGCGCGTCGCCGCGGCCATGGCCGATCTCGCCCTTCCCGAAGCCTTTCGACTCAGCGACCGGCAGCGCATCACAGCCTCCCATCTCCTCCGGCGGCTGGTCGGCGACATCGAGGACGAGCTTCGCTCGGCTCTCGCCGCGAATTTCGCCGGGGACGGGGATCTGGCGCTTCGAGCCGCCTTGTCCTCTGCGAGCCTTCCCATCGCGATGCCGATCCTGGAGGGAGGCGGAGCGCTTGCCGACCCGGCGCTGTTCGCCTTGCTCCTGCGCCGGACGGAGGAGCATCGGCTCGCCCGGGCCGCCCCCGAGTCCCGGCTCCTCACCGAGCTGGCTGGAGACGAGGATTCGGCGGTCGCCTCGGCCGCCGTCTCGCTCCTGATCGCCGAGAGCCGCCGCCTCGACGCCTTCCACGAGCCGCTCCTGGCCAGCGGCGACCTCCCGGCCGAAGTCGCCCACGGCCTCGCCTGGGCCGTCGCCGCTGCCCTTCGGACCTATCTGATCGCCCGGCACCAAGTCGCCCCGGCCGCCGCCGACGGCGCCGTGACCTCGGCGACCGCCGCGTTGCTCGGACGCTATGACGAAGGCGCCGGCGCCGATTCCCTCGCTCGCCGGCTCGCGCTCCGGCTCGAGGAGCGGGGCCGGCTCGACGACAATCTGCTCGTCCGGGCCGCCGGCGAAGGAGCGCTGCCCTTGCTGCTGGCCGGACTTTCGCTTCGCACCGGGCTCGATCCCCAGGCGTTGTGGGAGCTGCTTCCCGATCCTTCCGGACGGGGCCCCGCCATCGTGCTTCGTGCCGCGCACCTGGAGCGCGAGGCGGCGGCTTCGGTGCTGCTCCACCTCGCCGGCCGCGAGGAGGCGGTCGCGGCGCAGCTCGACGTCTATGACGCGCTCGATGCGGCCCGGGCCCGGCACCACATACTCCTCTGGAGCCTCGATCCGGCCTATCGTTCGGCCGTGGCGAGGCTCGCATCATGACCGTCGAGCAAGCCGTCCGCGGCCGGATCGACTCCGACGGGCGCCTGATCGCGGCGGAGCCGCGGCTGATGGCGCTTCATCGCGCCGCCGGCGGCGAGGAGGGCGGCCCGCTGGCGGTGCCGCAGCTGGCGGCGCTCGCCCGCCTCGCGCGCCGCCTCGGCATCGTCATCTCGCGCGGCGCCATCGCCGCCGAAGGCGAGGCGGATCTCGATCTGTGGGTCCGCGCCGAGCCCGGAGAGGGCTGGGTGGACCTCGCCGTCACCGGCTGGCTCGCGCGCCCCGCCCGCGGCCCCGCGCCGGCGCCCGATTCCGAGCGCCAGGCCGACTTCCTTCGCGCCGGCGCCGATTGGATGTGGGAGACGGACGCCGCGCTTCGGCTGACCATCGTCTCGCCCGCCGCCGCCGCCGCCGCCGGCAAGGCTCCGGCGCAATTGGTCGGGCAACAGCTCACCCGCCTGTTCCGGCTCGAGGAAGGCGAGGAGGGCGAGCTGCCCCTGCTCTCCGCTCTGGCCGAGCAAAGGCGCTTCGACGGCCAGTCCGCCGAGCTTCGCGGTGGCCGCGGCGGCCGCTACCGCCTGGCCGGAATCCCGCTGATCGACGGCGCCGGCCGATTCGCCGGCTTCCGCGGCTCCGCCGCCGCTTTGCCGACCGGCGCTTCCGCCCCGCCGCCGGCGGCCGAGGTTCATCCGGAGCCCGGCGCCTTCGGCGAACGGCTCGACAAGGCGCTTCGGGCGCCGCTCGCGCGGATCATCGCCAGCGCGGAGACGATCGGGGCCCAGGGGGAGGGGCCGATCAAGAGCGACTATTCAGGATATGCCGGGGACATCGCGACGGCGGGCCGCCATCTCCTCGCCCTGGTCGACGACCTCGTCGACCTGCAGGCGATCGAGCGCCCGGACTTCCGACCCGAAGGCGAGGAGATCGACCTCGCCGACGTCGCCCGCCGGGCCGCCGGGCTGCTCGCCGTCCGGGCGGGAGAGCGGCAGGTCAGGATCGACTCGCCCGCCGCCGGCGACAGCCTGCCGGCCGCGGGCGATTTCCGGCGGGCGCTCCAGATCGTCGTCAACCTGCTCACCAACGCGATCCGCTATTCGCCCGAAGGCGGCCAGATCTGGATTCGGACCGACCGGGAGGGCGATCTCGCCGCCCTGATCATCGCCGATCAGGGCAAGGGCATTTCGGCCGACGACCAGGCGCGGATCTTCGAGAAGTTCGAGCGGGTCGATCCGACCGAGGCCGGCGGAACCGGCCTGGGCCTCTACATCGCCCGCCGCCTCGCGCGGGCGATGGGCGGCGACATCGCCGTCGACAGCGCTCCGGGCCAGGGGGCGCGGTTCACGTTCACGCTGCCGTTGCGGGGGGAGTGAGGCGGAGCCGTCATGCCGGCGAAGGCTGGCATCCC
>JASLBD010000308.1 GCA_030146745.1 Allosphingosinicella sp.
ACCCGAAGGCGGAGCGCGAATTGCGCGCCCTGCTCGATCTCGACCCCCGTCACCGCCCCGCCTGTCGGCAGATCGGCAAGCTGCTGCGCCGCTCGGGCCGGATCGGCGAGCTACTGATTCTTTGCGAAACCCTGCATGCCCGCGGCGCCGCCCATGCCCAGCTCTTCCAAGTCTGGGGCACCGCGCTGGCGCTCGCCGGCCGCGACGAAGAAGCCCGGGCCCTCCTGTTCGACCCGGCGCGGCTCGCCGAGCTCGCCTTGCCGGTGCCGGAGGGCTTCGAGAGCATCGCCGCCTTCAATTCCGCCCTTGCCGAGGAGCTGACCGACAATCCCTACCGGCTCAGCGACTTTCCTGTCGAGGAGGAGGCCAATCGCGGCAGCAGCCGGATCCACGCCTTGTTCGCCGGGCGCCGCCCGGAGCTCATCCGCAAGCTGCTCGACTCGCTGCAGCAGCTGGTCGCCGCCCAGGCGCGGCGCCGCCGTGCCGCCTTCGATCCCTGGCCCGACGCCCGCCCGGGCAGGGCCCATCTAAAGGCTTGGGGACTCCTCCAGAGCGGCGGCGATTACGAGGAATGGCACAGCCATCCCGGCGGGTGGATCAGCGGCGTCTATTACGTGCGGGTGCCCGGCTGCGTAACCGCCGCGGGCGCCGGCCCGGGATGCATCGAGTTCGGTCCTCCCGCCGCTCTCGCGCGCGAGAGGCCCGGATTCGTGAAGATTTGGCGCCACGCGCCCCGCGAAGGACATTTGCTGCTCGCCCCATCCCATTTCACCCACAGAACGATCCCGACAGGGGCCGCCAAGCACCGCATCAGCATCGCCTTCGACGTGGTGCCCGATCCCTGACGTCAGAACCGCGCCCGGACTCCCCCGAAGACGGCACGGCGCTCGATCGGAAAGAAGATTGACCGCTGAAACGGCAGAAGCGTCCCGTAATTCACCACCGCCGTGATGTCGCCGACCGCCTTCTCGTTGGTGAGATTGCGCGCATCGAGGAACAGCTCGACGCCCTCGCTCACCCGCGCCTCGGCGGTAAGCCCTAGCGAGACGTAGCCGTCGACCTTCAGAGTGTTCGCGTAATCGGCCCAGGCGCCTCGCGGTACCCATTCGACACTCGGCGCTATCCCCCATGCATCGGGGCCGATCCGAAGCTCGGCGCGATATTGGTGCCTGGGGATCACCGGCAAGCGGTTGTCGCCATATTGCTTGTCGTCGCGGAAGCGGAAATCGTTCAGCTGGTAGACCTGCCGGAGGCGCGCCCAGTGGCTGAGCTGCAGGTCGAGCCCCGCCTCTATCCCCTGGTGCAGAGTCTCGTCGGCATTGAAGGTCGAGGCGGGAATGTCGGGACCGACGGCGAATTGAAGCAGCTCGCCATCGATCTCCGCGCGATAGAGGCTGAGGTCGAAGCTCGCGCTTCCGATGCGGCCGCGCGCGCCCACCTCCGCCGTCCAGGCCCGCTGCGCCTCGAGCGGCACGAAGGCGGCGACCTGGGCCAGCTCCAGGAAGCCGGGCAGCTCGTGGCTGCGGCTGTAATTGGCATAGACCTGCAGCGCCTGGCGCGGCTCCCACAGCAGGCCCAGGCGCGGCGAAAACTGGTCGAAATCCGAACGGCCGGGCGTCAGGGCGGGGAAGATCTGGTCCTGCGCGCGTTCGCCATGGGTGTAGATCCCTCCGGCGATCAGGCTGAGAGCGCCGAGCCGGTAGCGGCCCTCGCCGTAGACGTCGATCGTCCGCGCCCGCTGGTCCGCATCCAGCGTGCGGGCGCCCCGCGCGCCGTTCAAATTGACGTAGCGGCGGGAATCCACCTCGCCGAAGCGGGCATTGACTCCGAGCGCCAGCGCGAGCGGTCCGCTCGACCAGTCGAGCCTCGCAAAGCCGCCGTGATCGGTCGACTGCTGGTCCACCACCTGGAAGATCGGGTGGTAGAGCGCCTTCGCGTTGATGAAACCGCCCACCGCCAGCTCGGCGCCGCCAAGCTTGAAGACGGTGCGGTTCTGGAGCCGCAGCGAATCGATGTCGCGCGCCTGGTCGCCGGCGAAATTGCCGGTCCCGGGCCGGGTCAGCACGGCGGCGAGGGGCAGCGCGCCGGGCAGCTCCTGCTCTATCGTGTGCGCGCTGGCATAGAAGCGGGTCTGGATCGTCGGGCTGATCCGCACGCCCACGTTGCCGTGGAAGCGAAGCGACCGCCGCCGCGCCTGCTCTCGCTCGCCGGCCGACCGGTCGCCAGTGACCGCGAACCAGGCGTCGCCGCTCTCGTTGGCGAAGCCGCCCGAGACCAGGCCGCGCAGGGTTTCGAAGCTGCCGCCGTCGATCCGGGCTGCGAAACCGGGCGACGTCCGGCCGGTCGGCGTGACTCCGTTGATCGCGCCGCCAAGCGTCGAGCTGCCGAAGCGCAAGCCGTTCGCGCCCCTGAACACCTGGATATGCTGGAAGACGAGCGGGTCCAGCTCCTGGAAGTCGCCATTGTCGTCGGCGAGGTTAATGGGAATTCCGTCCTGCAGGAGCGTGAGGCCCCGCATGTGGAAGCCCCGGCTGATGCCGGAGCCCCGGATGGAAAGCCGCACCTCCTGTCCGAAGCGCGGCTGCGCATAGACGCCGGGCGAGAAGGCGAGCGCCTCGCGCAGCGACACGGCGACGCGCTCGTCATACTCATCGGCGGTGACGAGGTCGGCGCCGCCCGCGCGTTCTTCGACCTCTTTCTGCGCCTGCTGAAGCCGCTGGCCGGTGACGACGACGTCGTCCTCATGGCCGGCCCAGGCGGCGGCCGGAAGGGACGCGGCGAAGCCCAAAAGAGCGATGCGCGCCCAGGGCGCGCGAGTCGATTCAATCATGTCAAAAATTCCCGTCTGTCTCGCGAGGAGTCGGAGGATCAGACGGGCAGCGGAGGCCCCGTAGCCGGCGGCGGCGGCGCGGCCGATGCGGGTCGGGGAAGGGCCGGGCCCGCCGGAAGGTCCGGCGGAACGGCGGCCGCCGGGGCCCGCGGCGGAACCGCCGGAGGCGCGGGCGGAAGCGGCGGAGCGGCCAGAGCGGCGAAGGCGCAAGGCGGCTCGTCGGACCCGGCCGGGTCGGCCGGAGCCGGCTCGGCGGGATCGCCGTCATGGCCGCCGTGGAGCGCCGCTTGCGCCGCGGCCTGCGCGGGAGCGGCGCAAAGCGCCAGGCCGGGCGTTCCGTCATGATCGGGAGCGATCATGTAACCGGATGGGATCAGCAGCCTGAAAAGGAGGAGCAGCGCCAGTATAGACGGAAGTGTTCCGCCACTGCGCCCGATGCCGATCACCCTGCCCCTCATGGCGACAACCTAACCCGATCGTCCGCCGGGCAAAGCCCCAATCTGAGCCTAAGCCCCTAGAATAGATCGCTTTCGGACCTAGTTTCCAAGGCCGGCTGGAAGTCCTTTTCCGTCCACCTATCGTGCTGGAGACACGCTTCACCGCTATATCCGAAATGAACCAATCACCAGAAATGACGAATCGAAGTCAAGTATTGAACGGCTCTCTCTCTAAGGCACCGGCCCGCCCCTCCCGCGCCCTCGTAGTTTCCGAAAAATGAACACTGATCCAAGCACTTGCGCCCCGCCCCCGGATAATGTCTGATGCCGCAATCGGCGAGACTCCCGTCGTCGCCGCCGCGTCATCTCAAGTAGAGAGGCGCCAGAGGGGGGCGTAGTTCTGCATTCCGTGGTCAGAAACGGCGGCAAATTCCACTTCCTCTACGAGAACGTCCACAACGGAGGGAATGCCATGAATAACAATAAAGGAACTTGGCGTAGCAGATCGACTATCCTGAAGGCCGCGGCCTTCGCGACCGCCGCCGGCCTGATCGCCAT
>JASLBD010000388.1 GCA_030146745.1 Allosphingosinicella sp.
GGGGGCATCTTCTACGACCATCTCGAAGGCCGGTTCGAGCCCAGCTTCGCCTTCACCCGCGACGTCGGCGAGGCCTTTCTCGACGTCTTCCCGAAGCTGGTCCGGCGCCGGATGGCCACCCCCTTCGACGAGGCGGACAAGGCGAGGCAGCTCGAATGGCGCGGCCGCTACGCCGAGTTCAACCTCATCTACGACCGCGGAACCTTGTTCGGGCTCCGCACCGGCGGCAATGTCGACGCCATATTGATGAGCCTGCCGCCGGCCGCGACCTGGAGCTGAAGACGGCGCGGGACCCAAGCCGGCAGTGCAGCGTTACCCCCCGCGCATAAAAACGGAGGAATTCATGTGCATCATTGCACTGGCCGGTCTCGCTCTCGCTCTTTCCGCCTGTGGCGGCGGCGAAACGGCGGACAACGGGGCGAACGCCCTCACCGACGACAATTTGATGATGGACGAGAATTTGATGATGGACGCAAACGCGTCGATGAACGGGATGGACGGCATGGACGCCAACATGTCCATGAACGGCGCCACCGAGAACATGATGATGCAGGATGCGACCACCAACGATGCGGACACCAATCTCGCCAACGGCCTCTAGACGGCGATCCTGAGCTGCTGTCACGCAGGCAGCGAAGGGGGGCGCCCGCTGGACAAGCGGGCGCTCCTTCGTTCGAGCCTTTCGCCGCCGGTCGGGGCGGGCCCACAGACCGAAGGACGTATATCGTCCCCGCTCAACGCCCAGCGAAGCGACAGCATGACCGTCACCATCACCGCGTTTGAATCGTCTCCCGATCTCGGCCGCGGTCTCGCCCGCGACATGCGGGTCCGCTGGGCGTTCGAGGAGGTTGGCCAGCCTTACGACGTCCGGCTGGTTTCGTTCGAGGCGATGAAGCGGCCCGCGCACCTTAAGCTCCACCCCTTCGCCCAGATCCCGACCTATGAGGAAGGCGGCCTCGCCCTGTTCGAATCGGGCGCGATCGTCTTCCACATCGCGCAGAAGCATCCGGGCCTGCTCCCGGACGATCCCGGCTCCAGGGCCCGCGCGATCGCCTGGATGTTCGCCGCCCTGAACACGGTCGAGCCGCCGGTCGTCGACCGCGAAGTCACCGAATATCTGGAGGGCGACAGGAGCTGGTACGAGGAGCGGGTGGCGATGATCGACGGCCGCATCCGCGGCCGCCTCGACCGGCTCGCCGCCCGGCTGGGCGAGAGCGACTGGCTCGACGGCGGCTTCAGCGCCGCCGACCTGCTGATGGTGACGGTGCTTCGCCGGCTGGAGGAATCAGGCATCCTGGGCGGCTATCCGACGCTGGCCGCCTACATCGCCCGGGGCGAGGCCCGCCCCGCCTACCGCCGCGCCTTCGCCGATCAGCTGGCGGTCTTCGAAAGCAGCGCGGCGGCACGGCTTTAGACTGCATCGACATTCAGTCGGCCCGAGCCAAACCCCTCTCCCCGCAGGGGAGAGGGGCTGCACCAGCCTGTTCCTGAATAGGCCTAAGCCGCGGCGGCGAGGCCCGATTCGGCGAGGAAGCGCTCGTATCCGCGCAAGTTGAAGGCGGCGAGATATTCAGCCTGCATCTCGGGGGTGAGCACCTCGATCATGAAGCAGCCCTCGACCCAGACCTCGATCACCCGGAAAGGCCCGCGCGAGCAGACCTTCGCGGGAGCCCCGAAGCGCCTCGCGATCCCCTTGACGTCGCCGACGCCGAGCTCGGTCGCGATCGCCACATGGACCGGTCCGTTGGGCGAAGGCCGTCCGGCCCGGGATTGCGCCCCGGCCTCGCCGGCGCCCTGGTGGAGCTCCGTACCGATAGGATAGACTTCGATCGCGCTGCCGCGCACGTCGCCCGCCATCGCGATCCAGCTCCCGTCCGCCACCGGCGGAAAGGGATAGGCGCGTCCGCCCCAGAGCTCCGCGATGAGCCGCGCCGACTTCTGCGGCCGCTCCGCCGCCATCGAAATGTGAAACAGCATCCAGGTCCTCCCCCGGAGACTTGCTCCGGCTTCGTGTTGACCGGGCGACCCCTGCGCCCCCGCTGTCTCGTCACGATGCCGCGCACCGCCGAAAACTGTGTCGATTGTGCCCGGGCGGCGCGGAGTGCCCTACCCGCGACGCGCTTCGGCGAAGGAGACCAGCCGCCGTTTCTCCTCGTCCCAGAGCGTCAGCCGCACCGCGACCAGGCTCTGCCCGAACGATACCCGGCTGCAGCGGGCGAGCGCCGGCACTTCGCGAAGCACCTCGGGCAGCCGGTAGAAGGGTATCCGGCTGGCCAGATGGTGGACATGGTGGACTCCGATATTGGCGCTGAACCAGCGCAGGATCGGCGGCAGATCGTAATGCGAGCTGCCGTGGAGCGCGGAGGCGTGGAACGACCAGTCGCCGCCGCGGTCCCACTGAGTATGCTCGAACTGATGCTGGACATAGAAGAACCAGACCCCGAGCGACGCCGCCACCATCGTGATCGGCAGGTGCACGAGCAGGAACAGCTTCAGGCCCATCGCCCAGATGAGGGCGCCGGCGACGGCGGCGATGCTGGCGTTCGTCCCCATCGCGCTGAGCCAGGGCCGCCATCCCTTCTTCATCATGCCGATGGGAAGGCGGTGCCGAAGCAGGAACAGATAGGCCGGGCCGATCCCGAACAGGACGATCGGGTGCCGGTACAAACGGTAGAGGAAGCGCCGGCCGAGTCCGAGAGCGCGGAATTCCGCCACGGTCAGCGTGTCGACGTCCCCCGTTCCGCGGGCGTCGAGATTGCCGGTGCTGGCATGGTGGATGGCGTGGGAGCGGCGCCAGTAATCGTAGGGCGTGAACGTCAGCACCCCGAGGAAGCGGCCGATCCAGTCGTTCGCCGCCCTCCCCCGGAAAAAGGCGCCGTGGCCGCAATCGTGCTGGATCAGGAAGAGCCGGAGCAGCAGCCCGCCGGCCGGCAGCGCGAGCAGCAGGCCGAGCGCGTAGCCGGCGTCGAGCGCGGCCCAGATCGCGAGCCACAGCAGTCCGAAAGGCGCGGCGGTGATGGCGATCTCGAAGATGCTTCGGGCGTGGCGCGGCTGGCGGAACGGAGTCACCTCCTTGAGGAGGGCGTGCGGGTCTATGCCCGGTGAGCGGGGAAGCGGAGCGTGCAAATTGGCGGCTTTCAAACACAGGTTAAGAGTCAAGAACGCCGCAGGCGCGCTAAAGCTGCACGCGAACTCCGATTTTCAGCATCCTATTTGGGCGCCGCCACCGCACTTTTCAAATCTGAATCGGCGGCCGTTGTTTTCGCTCGCGCCCCGCCCATATCGACCGGGAAGGAAGA
>JASLBD010000389.1 GCA_030146745.1 Allosphingosinicella sp.
GACGGCGCGGACCTGATCGCGGAGTACAATGGCTCCAACACCCTGCTCCGCCGCTACGTCCACGGTCCGGCAGCCGACGAGCCGCTGGTCTGGTACGAAGGCTCCGGCACCACCGACCGCCGCTTCCTCCACGCCGACGAGCGCGGCAGCGTCGTCGCAGTGACGAACAGCTCCGGCACGACGCTCAACGTCAACGGCTATGACGAGCACGGCATCCCCTCGTCGGGCAATGTGGGGAGGTTCCAGTACACCGGCCAGACCTGGCTGCCGGAACTCGGTATGTACCATTACAAGGCCCGCATCTACTCGCCCTACCTAGGCCGGTTCCTGCAGCCGGACCCGATCGGCTATGGCGACGGGATGAACATGTACGCCTATGTCGGCGGGGATCCGGTGAACGGCAGCGATCCATCGGGATTCGCGGCGGCAAAAGAGCCGCCGGTCGTTTGCACCGGAACCCGGATCAGCGGAGGCTGTGGCGCGGGCGGCATCGCCAATGGATTAAGCGGTTTCAGCAGTGCTGGTCTTGGGGGACAAGTTCCGACCGGTGCCGACAGTCTTGCCCGAATGGGTGTCAGCACGAAGGGAATGTCGGGCAGTCAGATCCGCGAACTTGCTTCAAGCTTCTTGGGCTTCGCCGAATTCCCTGCCTCTTCCGGAGCACCAAGAGATGCTGTTGTTACATGGGGTTTCGGTTCCAAGGGGTTTGTCGGCTCGTTCTCGATCTCTGGCGACGCCATCATTCCCCCGGGTGCTGGGGGAGTCAGGCGCGGCCCTCCGAGATCCGCCCCTCCACCGCCGCGATCGCCGCCGCGACGGCCTCGTCGACGCCCATTCCGCTCGTGTCGAGCAGCAGCGCGTCCTCCGCCCTCACCAGCGGCGCCGCGGCTCGGCCCATGTCGCGTTCGTCGCGGGCGCGGATGTCGAGGAGGACGTCCTCGTAATGGACCGAGAGGCCCAATCGGGTGAGCTCCTCGAAGCGGCGGCGGGCCCGGATCTCGGGGGTGGCGGTGACGAAGAGCTTGGCGTCGGCGTGGGGCGCGATGACCGTTCCGATGTCGCGGCCGTCGAGCACCGCTCCGCCCGCCTGAGCCGCGAAATCGCGCTGGCGCTCGGCCAGCGCGGCGCGGACCATCGGGTAAGCGGAGATTCGCGAGGCGATCCCGCCGGCCGCCTCGCTCTTCAGGTCGGGATCGTCGAAATCGGTCTGCGAGAAATCGCAGGCGCGGGCGGCGGCGAACTCGCTCTCAGGGTCGCCGCCGAAGCGGAGCAGGTTGAGGGCGACCGCCCGGTAGAGCAGGCCCGTGTCCATGTGCGGAAGGCGGAAATGGCGGGCGAGCGCCTTGGCGATCGTGCCCTTGCCGCTGGCGGCGGGACCGTCGACGGCGACGATCATCGCGCGAGGCTTTCGAGCAAGGCGGCAAAGCCGGGGAAGCTGGTATCGGCGCAGGACATGTCGGCGACCGTTACCGGCTGCCGGCAGTGGAGGCCAGCCACCGCAAAGCTCATCGCGACGCGATGGTCCATCCGCGGGTCGATCGCCAGCCCGCCGGCCAGCGGGCCGCCGGGGAAACCCCGGACGAAGACGGTGTCGCCCCGGTCCTGGGCATTGGGGGCGATCCGGTCGATCCCGGGCACCATGGCGGCGATCCGGTCCGATTCCTTGAGCCTGAGCTCGCCGAGGCCGGAGGCGCGGGTGATCCCGTCGGCGAAGGCGGCGGCGACGAAGAAGATCGGGAATTCGTCGATCATCCGCGGAACGAGATCGGGCGGAACGTCGATCCCTTTCAGCCTCGAATGGCGGACGACGAGGTCGGCGACCGGCTCGCCGCTCCGTGTCCGGAGATTCTCGAAGGCGAGGTCCGCCCCCATCTCGCGAAGCACCTCGAAGAGTCCGGTTCGAAGCGGGTTGACGCCGACGCCGTCGATCCGGAGGTCCGAACCCGGCACGATCAGCGCGGCGACGGCGAGGAAGGCGGCGGCCGAGGGGTCGCCGGGGACTTCGACGTGCCGGGGCTTCAGCTCCGCCCCGCCGCTCAGGACGATCTCCCCGCCCTCGGCGGCGATGCCGGCGCCGAACAGCTTCAGCATCCGCTCGCTATGGTCGCGGGTCGGCACCGGCTCGACGATCCGGGTGACGCCGGGGATGTTGAGCGCGGCGAGGAGCAAGGCGGATTTCACCTGCGCCGACGGCACCTCCATGAGATGGGTGCGGGGAATTGCCGGGCAGAGGCCCCGGACGGTCAGCGGCAGTCGGCCGCCCGGCGCCGGATCCAGCTCGGCGCCGATCCGCCGAAGCGGCGCCGCCACCCGCTCCATCGGCCGCCGCGACAGCGACTCGTCGCCGGTGAAGGTGGCTCTGATCGGGTGAGACGCGACGAGGCCCATGAGAAGCCGCGCCGAGGTGCCGCTATTGCCCATGTCGAGGGCGGCTTCGGGCTCGAGGAGGGCGCCGGCCCCGACTCCGTCGACGGTGAAGCCGTCGCCGTCGCCGGCGATGGGCACGCCCATCGCCCGCAGCGCCGCCGCGGTCGAGCGCACGTCCCCGCCTTCGGACAGGCCGGCGATCCGGCTTCGGCCACGGGCCATGGCGGCGCAGATCAGCGCGCGGTGGGAGATGGATTTGTCGCCGGGCACCCGGACGGTGCCGCGAAGCGGCCGGGAGGCCGCAAACGCCGTCGGCAGGGGCCCGCTCTTCGCCATGGCCTTGGCTTTGACAGCGGGCATCCCATGTGGCAAGCGCGCCGCATCCGGTCGGAAGCGGCCGTCATTTCCAATTCTGCAGTGGAGACTTTTCACCGATGGTGAAGCCTGAATGGGGCACCAAGCGCACTTGTCCCAAGTGCGGCACCCGCTTTTACGATCTCGGCAAGGAAGATCCGGTGACCTGCCTCGCCTGCGGGGTCGCCTGGGATCCCGAGCCCGTGCTCAAGTCCAAGCAGCCTTTGCCGTTCGACGCGCCCAAGAAGGAGGTCGTCGCCGACGAGAAGGAGGATTCGGATCTGGCCGCCGAGGATCTGGTCATCGACGAGGATGCCGAGGAGAATCCGGACGACGAGGTCGACCTGGGCGGCGACGACGATATCGGCGTGCCCGGAGCGGGGGACGACGACGAGGAGGTTTGATCCCGCGGAGGGACAGTCACTTTTCCGCACCCCGGCGGGTCATTTCGCACCGCGTGCGGAAAAGTGACTGTCCCTGTTGCCAATACCCGGCGCCTTGCCTAAATCCGGCGCCGCAAGCCCGCCCTCCCAGGGGCGGCGAAAAGGTTCGGGGCCGTAGCTCAGCTGGGAGAGCGCTGCAATGGCATTGCAGAGGTCAGGGGTTCGATCCCCCTCGGCTCCACCAGCCT
>JASLBD010000413.1 GCA_030146745.1 Allosphingosinicella sp.
TCCTGGGCGGCGTCGAAGGCTTCGGTGAGGCTGGCGAAGTCGTGGCCGGCGAGGTTGGTCATCAGGGCGGCCAGCGCATCGTCGTCGCGGGCGTCGAGGATCGGCTTGGTGTCCGGCGCGTCCTTGAGCAGCCGCTCGCGCCATGCGGCGCCGCCGAGATAGGTGAGCGCCGCGTAATCGGCGTTGCCGACCTCGTCGATCCACCCCTGCAGCGCCGCGCCGCCGGGTTCGGCGAAGGCGGCTTCCATCGCCCTGCCATATTTGAGCGTGACGACGCGCCAGCCGCAGCTCGCGAAAATCTCGTCGAAACGGCTGAACATGCGCTCGGCGGTCGTGTGGTCGAGCGACTGGCGGTTGTAGTCGACGATCCACCAGCAATTGCGGATGTCGTGCTTATAGGCCTCGATCAGGCATTCGTAGATATTGCCCTCGTCGAGCTCGGCATCGCCCATAAGGGCGACCATCCGCCCGGCGTCGGACGGCGCCATCTCGCCATGGGCGATCAGATAATCCTGGACGAGGCTGGCGAAGGCGGTGACGGCCACGCCGAGGCCGACCGACCCGGTCGAGAAATCGACCGGGATCCGGTCCTTGGTCCGGCTTGGATAGCTCTGCATCCCGCCGAAACCGCGGAAATTCTCGAGCTGCTCCCGGCTCTGGCTGCCGAGCAGGTAATGGACGGCGTGGAGCACCGGCCCGGCATGGGGCTTGACCGCGACCTTGTCGTTGGGCCCGAGCGCATGGAAATAGAGGGCCGCCATGATGGCCGTCATCGAGGCGCAGCTCGCCTGGTGGCCGCCGACCTTGAGGCCGTCCGGGCTCTCGCGCAGGTGGTTGGCGTTGTGGATCGTCCAGGCGGAGAGCCAGCGAAGCCGCTCTTCGAGCAGGCGGAGGGCGTCGAGATCGGGCGCGGAGGTCTTCTTCAGCATGGCGCGGGCCTTAGCGCCGCCGCCCGCAACAAGCGATATGCGGGAGCGAAGTTCATGAAGTTCATAGAGTCCGTGCCGTTTTCCGTGAACTTCGCGGTACCGAGGGGTGCTGAAGCAGGACAGCGATCGGGTAGCGCGCGCGGGAAGTCGGCGCCATTTTCCTCCGGCGAATGCGATTCTGAGTCATCCCGGACTTGATCCGGGATCCATGAACACGGAAACCGGCGGAAATCCATTTGCGTCCGTGTTCATGGATTCCGGCTTTCGCCGGAATGACGGATGCGGGCGTCACCGCTTTTCCCTTTCGCGAGCCCGAACATCCTCGGCGAAACGGCGCGCTGAATCCCAGGCGGCCGCGAAGCTCCTGCCGTGGGGGTGGCGGCGCAGGGCCTGGGCGGATTGGCGAGTCTTGCCGAGCCGCTCGGCCGCCTGGGCGGGGCTCAGGCCGCGCGCGATTCCGATGACGAAGCGGACCTGGAGCAGGGGGGTCCAGCCGTCGCGGCGGGGGCGGACGGGGACCGGGATGAAGTGGAGGAAGGGGAAGCGGGACATGGAGCAGAGAATAGCAGATTGAGAACATAAGTGGAACATTCAGTTTCGACAGCCGTGCGTTGCCCTCTCCCGCTTTCCGCGGGAGAGGAGGGGCCCGCCGCGAAGCGGTGGGAGGTGAGGGTCTGTACCGCTGACTCGGCAAGACCCTCACCCCCCAAGCCTTCGGCTTGGGTCCCCCCTCTCCCGCGGAAAGCGGGAGAGGAAGATTCAGGCGAAGCGGTTGGCGCCTCTGGAGACGCTCATCGCGTGGCGGGACGCCAGCTTCGTGGAGCGGGTTCGCACCGTGTCGAGCGACAGCCATTCGCCGGTGGCGCGCTCGCGGGTCAGCGCGAGGGTCATGTAGCCGCGGCGCTGGAGCTCGGCCCATTTGAGCGCCGGATTGCGAGCCCTGAGGGCGCGCGCAACCTCGGCCGGGGCGATGCCCGGCGTATAGGCTTCGAGCCCGGGCGAGGTGACGGAGTGGCCGGCGAATTCGGCGCCGGCGGGGGTGCCGGCGAGGTCCAGGTCGAAGGCCCAGCCATTGTGGCTGTCGCCGGAGAGGACGACGAGGTTGGAGTCGGCGTCGAGAGCGGCGCGGAGCAGGCGGTCGCGGGCGGCGGGATAGCCGTCCCAGGCGTCGAGGTTGAGCGGCAGCCCGACCTCGGACGCGGCGGCGCCGATGGCCGTCACGCGCTTCGCTTCCTCGGGCGCGTCGGAGCGAAGCCAGGCGCGGGCCTCGAGCGGCAGGGCGAAGCTCCCCATGATCGTCTGCTGGGCGAGGAGCTGCCAGCGGGTGCCCTGCCCCGCCGAGCGCTTCAGGGCGCCGGCCAGCCAGGCCTCCTGCTCGCCGCCCAGCATCGTCCGCTCCGGATCGCGCCAGGCGCCGTCGCGGAAGCGCGTCAGCGACGCCTTGAGATCCTCGCCCCGGCGGAGCTGCTCGGCGAATTCCAGAGGGCGGCTGCGCGCGGTCAGGCGGGTTTCGGGCCGGAAGAGGGTGGCGAGATCGCCGATCTCGTAGCTTTCCCAGCCATTGTCGGAGACCGGCAGCCATTCGCGATAGGCGCGCTGGGCGGCGGCCTTGCGGGCGCTCCAGGGGCCTTCCTTCGCCGGGTCGTGATTTTCGGCGCCGCCCTGCCAGGCGTCGTTGGCGCTCTCGTGATCGTCCCACATCATCACCATCGGGAAGAGGCCGTGGAGCCGCTGCAGGTCGGGATCGGCGCGGTAGGCGGCGTGGCGAAGGCGGTAATCGGCGAGCGCGACCGCCTCGCCCGCCGGCTCGATCGGCCGACCGCCCAGCGCCTGGCCCGAGGCCGGATATTTGCCGCGCTCATATTCGTAGAGATAGTCGCCGAGGTGGACGAGCAGGTCGAGGTCGCGGCGCCCGGCGGCATGGGCGTAGGCGTTGAAATGGCCGAAGGCGAGGTTGGAGCAGGAGAATATGCCGAGGGTGAAACGGGGGGTGCGGCCTTCGGGAAGGGTTCGGGTCCGGCCGACGGCGGCGGCGGCTCCGTCGAGGTTGAGGAAGCGATAACGATACCAGCGGCCGGGCTTCAGGCCCGTCGCCGTCACCTTCACGCAATAGTCGGTCTCCGGCGTAGCGAGAACCTCGCCCGAGGCGACAACGCGCGCCGGCCCATCCGTCTCGCGGACCTCCCAGCCCAGCCGGGAGGTTTCGCGCAGGATCGGCACGTGGCGGGTCCACAGCATCACCGAGCGCTGTCGGGGCTCCCCGCTGGCGACTCCGTGAGTGAAGCCGCGGGCGGAGGCGATCTGGGCGACGCCGGGGACGGCGAGGGCACCGAGGCCGAGGGTGCCTGCTTTGAGGAGGAGTCGGCGGTCGAGGTCCAGCGTCATGGGCGGAGTGTGGCGGGGGAATGTGACCAGATCAATTCCTCCCCCCGGTTTCCCGGGCAGGGGGACCACGCAATGGCGCGGTGGAGGGGCTCTTCGGACAGGCCCCTCCACCATGCTTCGCATGGTCCCCTCCCCTGCAAATGCAGGGGAGGATTTCTCAGGACAGAAGCTTAAGCGGCGCTTCGACCAGCTTCTTCAGGTCCTGCATGAAGTTCGCCGCGTCCCAGCCGTCGACCACCCGATGGTCGCAGCTCAGCGACAGGTTCATGCGCTTGCGGATCTCGAGCTCGCCCTCGATCACGACCGGCTTCTCCTCGACCTTGTTGACGGCGAGGATCGCCACTTCCGGTCGGTTGATGACCGGCGTCGAGGCGATCCCGCCCATCGGGCCGAGGCTGGAGATGGTGATCGTGGAGCCGCTCAGCTCCTCGCGCGAGGCCTTGCCGGTTCGGGCCGCCTCGGAGAGGCGAAGGATCTCGCGGGCGATGTCCCAGATGGAGAGGCGGTCGGCATTGCGGATGACGGGGACCATGAGGCCGTTCGGGGTCTGGGTCGCCATGCCCAGGTGGACGGCGCCGGAGCGGTGGAGGAGGTTCTCGTCGTCGTCGTAGCGGGTGTTGAGCTGCGGATAGTCGGCGAGGGTCCTGGCCATGGCCGTGATCAGGAAGGGAAGCATCGTCAGCTTCGGATTGCCGCCGCGGTCGGAATTCATCATCGCGCGGGTCTGCTCGAGCGCGGTGACGTCATATTCCTCGACGAGGGTGAAATGCGGGATGCGGCGCTTCGACCAGCTTCTTCAGGTCCTGCATGAAGTTCGCCGCGTCCCAGCCGTCGACCACCCGATGGTCGCAGCTCA
>JASLBD010000486.1 GCA_030146745.1 Allosphingosinicella sp.
CGGTAGCGCAGCAGGGCTACCGAGTTCTCCGGGTGGCTGCTATCGAAGTGGCATGAAGGCGCTGGTAATTGATCTCGGCCGGAGCATCATTCGCTATGGGGTGGCCGAGAACAACAGGCTTACCCAGTTAACGACCCTCGACACGCCGAGCCCAGGAGTTTTTGAACTCGTGCGCTCATTGGCCAAGAAAGTGGGCATACTCAAGGAAGGTGGTGGAAGCAGGTTTCCCCTCGACGCAGCACTCGCGATTGCCGCTCCAGGCCCCTACAGTGCGGGCCAATTCACAGGTTTGGAGTGGCCTGGCTGGGAGTTTAGCGCGGACGATCTAGCGTCGCAATTCACCGAGAATCTCGTTGTCGTGCACGACGTCATGGCGGGCGCGGCGGCTCTCGATTCCGTGCAGGCATTCGAGAACCTGCGTCGGGCAACGCCCACGGGCCAAAGTCCAGTTATTGCACGTCCGACTGGCAACCCAAAAGCGTTCATCCAAACCGGAGTTGGCCTCGGCGCTGCTGCCTCGCTGGTGACGCCATCGGGCAGGCGATTTCCGATTTCCGGCGAAGGTGGCTCATCCACGATAGGCGCGTTCTCGAAAAGCGAGATGAAGGTCGTGTCACACTTTTTGAACCTGTCGCAGGAGGAGAACAGTCCGCTAAAATGGGGCTTCCCAACAGCTCAAGCGCTCCTGTCAGCGGAGAACCTACGACACTATTCCGCGCCCATGGGAGGAGATTTCGCGGACCTTGAATCGCGAGAGATTATCGACTTGGCACGGTCTGGCGCCAAGGCGGCGAAGGCCGCACTGAATGTCTATGCCGGATATTTGGGCTCCTTCGCCAGCAATGTAGCGCTTATGTTCAGAGCCTACGAAGGTGTCGCAATTGCGGGATGGATACCTAAGCGGCTAGAGCAAGATGAGTGGGATATCTTTTTCGAAAGATTCCAAAGACGAGGTAGCGCAACATCCCAGTTAGAGGGCATCCCGGTTTGGTACGTCGATGACGACTTCCACACTCTAGTTGGACTCGCATCTCTTATCTCAGCAAGGGTACAAGGTCGTTAACTATGGCAGAACGCAGCTATAACGCGAATTCAGCCGCTACAAACGCCTCAGTCGGCGTCTTTCCAACGCGGGAGCCCGCTCCCGTCAGCGATCTCGTTCCAGCGGATAACCAAAAAGTTATTGAAAATTCTCTGAATTTTGGGCAACCTTCGCTTCTATTGCGAAAGTCAGTTGTAGAAGCCGTTAAGAGAAGCCTTGAAACGTCATCAATTCCGAAGGATTTGTTGAGCGCATTTTACGAAGCCTCCAGTCATCATATTATTTCTGGCATTGAGATCGCGAATAAGTTACGGAATGGTTCGTTAGAACCAACGTCATCTGAAGTCCTAGGATATTTCACTCGACTGGCCTCAGATCACTGGGACTTTTTTGAGTCACAGTCAGACCCTGGCGGTTACCAGCTGCGCAAAATGGAAGAGGCGCGCCTCGCAAAGTTCGATCTTGCTCGGCTTGAGCGATATGATGATCGCCCAAAAGGGGAGAATGCACAGCAGTTCTTCGACCGTGTATGGGGCAGGTATCGCGCACAAGGCATATTATACAGAGATGATATTGTTAGCTTGCTGGGAGACGACAAACTTATTCCAGCCATGCATAGCTATTGCTCCGACCACGACCTTAATGTTGACGAAGTTCTGCCGCCACCGGCGACACAGCGGGAGCACGATTACCTTAAGGTTCTTCCACCGGAATCACTCCTCGCGAAGCGCTTGACTCAGGTGATCCGCAATCGCGCAAGGGTGGCTCGCCACAGGGGAAGGGCTCCTAGAGCACCCTAGAGATGTAATGCGTTACATCCATTGACAGTCACTGGCGCCTTCGCTAAAGGCACCTCATGCACCGGCTTTCCCCGGCATGAGGGAGGGGCAAATGGTCCCCATCACAGGTTCGGCAAGCAAACTGGCGGCCGCTTCTAAGGGTGGCGCTCTTCTCGCGAAACGCAGCATTTCCCGTCCCTGCATCTGCTGTGTCGAACTGATTCGTGGCTGTTCACGGGACGAAGCGAAGGCGCTCGTCTCGGCACATCATAGGGATGTTCTCGCCAGCGGACGGATTCCGGTGACGTGTTGCTCATGCTCCAACACACCGTTCGGCTCATGACGGCGCGTGACCCTTTCGAACTCGGCCATGCCCGCGCCGTGGCCGGGCGTCCCTTGCCGGAGGACAGCGAGCTTGAAAGCGATTGGGGCCTCTCGGTGGCCGAGCGGCGGCAATTTCGCCTCGGCTACCTTCAGGGACGGTGTGGTGATGCCCTCAGTGGCGACCCCGACCAGATTCAAAAGGCTTATCGCGGAGACGGCTGACAAGGCCACCCAAGCATACGATGGTATTAATTCCCCCAAGACTTTCATTTTGTGATAGGAATTTTGTCTCATGTCCTACCACTTCAATATACCAGTCGATCCTGAAGACACAGGTCAATGCCGGAAACATGTTGCCGGGCTTGATATTGCTGCCGAAGAAATAGATGAGCTAATCTCTATAGTCCATTCGATCTTGTCCTACTTTGTAGATCAGGCCTTTGGCGTTCAAACCGATCAGATAACTTCGCAGTCTGTTAGTAACAGGTTCAATGCGCCACTCGAGCATGCTACGATTGAGCATCATCCTGAAAACCAAACCGCAGACGCCCGAAGCCACGGCGTTGAAGGGGATTTCAACCCGCTAGGACCAACCGAGCCATGACACGCGACGCCAGACCCAAATCCGTGATCTATACGAGGGTGTCAGATTCTAAGCAGACCACCCGCGGCGACGGGCTCGGCAGCCAGGAAACGACCTGCCGCGAATATGCCGATCGCATGGGCTATGAGGTCGTGAAGGTGTTCCGCGACGACTTCACCGGCAAGTCGGTCGAGCGGGCCGGGATCAAAGCGCTGTTGGCTTTCCTGAAAGGCTGCAAAGGCCAGACGATTGTGATCGTAGACGATCTCAATCGCCTCGCGCGGTCACTGCGCACGCACATCGCTTTGAGAGATGCCATCGCCAAGGCGGGCGGCAAGCTGGAATCGCCCAAGCGCGTTTTCGCGGACGATCCCGACGATGATATTCTCGAAATTATCGAAGCCGCCTTTGCGGGCGAGCATCGCCGCAAGAACGCCGAGCAGACCATGACCCGAATGCGCGCCCGCGTCATGAACGGGTATTGGGTGTTTCAGGCCCCTTGGGGCTACCGCTACGAGAAAGCATCCGGCGGCGGCAAGCATCTGGTCCGCGATGAACCTCTAGCCTCGATTATTCAGGAAGGTCTGGAAGGCTACGCTTGGGGTCGCTTTGGCTCGCAGGCGGAGGTCAAGCGCTTTTTCGAGGCCAACCCGCTCTTCCCGAAAGATCGCCAAGGGCTGGTGTCCAATGAGCGCGTCAATCAGATCCTGACCCAGCCGCTCTACGCTGGCTGTCTCGAAGTGCCGCGCTGGAACCTCCCACTGCGCAAGGGGCAGCATGAGGGGCTGATCTCTCTCGAAACCTTCAATCTCATCCAGCAGCGTTTAGCAGGCAAAGCCCGCGCGCCGTCCCGCAAGGACATCAACGCAGATTTCCCGATGCGCGGCTTCATCGCCTGCGGCGATTGCCGTCATCCCATGACCGCGAGCTGGGCCAGTGGCAAAGGAGGCCGCTACGCGTACTACCTGTGCCGCCAGGCCGGATGCGTCAGCAACGGCAAGTCCGTGGCGCGGGCGAAAGTGGAAGATGCGCTGGAAGCCCTCGTCCGCTCGCTCACGCCCGCCCGCGAACTCGTGCAGCTCGCCTCAGCCATGTTTCGCGATCTGTGGGACCGCCGCGCCAAGGAAGCGAAGGAACGCCGCACGGCGTTCAAGCTGGAGAAGACTGCCGTGGAAAAGAAGATCAGCCAGTTTCTTGACCGCATCGTCGAGGCGGACAGCCCAGCGGTCATCAGCGCCTATGAGCGCAAGATTGGCGAGCTGGAACGCGACAAGCTGATTCTGGCGGAAAACATGGCCAAGTGCGGCATGCCCGCGCGCGACTATGACGAGGTTTTTCAAACCGCGATGACGTTTCTCGCAAATCCTTGGAATCTTTGGGAAACAGGTAGGCTGGAGGACCGCCGAGCTATGCTCAAACTGGTCTTTCCCGGTCACCTCATCTATGCGCGGGAATCGGGCTTTCAAACCCCTGAAATATCCTTGCCTTTCAAGGCGATGGAGGATTTTTCAAACCCCAAAAGGAAAATGGCGCACCCGAGAGGATTCGAACCTCTGGCCTCTGCCTTCGGAGGGCAGCGCTCTATCCAGCTGAGCTACGGGTGCGTGGAAGGGCGGCGCTTAGCAAAGGGGAGCGGCCGCCGCCAGTGGGTTTAGGGGTTCCGGGTCCGGATCCTCTGCAAGGGCCCGAGGGCGGCCGGCCGGGATGGCGAGCCCCGGCACCTTCATCCTCACGTCCTTCTCCTCGCCGGCTTCGACGCGCCGGGGCCCGCTTCGCTTCCCGGCGGCGGCGTTTTCGGCTCGTAGCGGCAGAGGTCCGCGATCGTGCAGCGCCAGCATTCGGGCTTCCTCGCCTTGCAGACGTAGCGGCCGTGCAGGATGAGCAGATGGTGCGCGTCGCGGCGCCAGGGCCGCGGAGTGACGGCGTCGAGCCCCCGCTCCACCTCCAGAACGTCCCTGCCTGGGGCAAGGCCGGTGCGGTTGGAGACCCGGAAGACATGGGTGTCGACGGCGAAGGTCTCCGCGCCGAACGCGCAGTTCATGACCACGTTGGCCGTCTTGCGCCCTACCCCGGGAAGCGCCTGGAGCGCCTCGAAATCCTCCGGCACCTCGCCGCCGTGCCGCTCGATCAGGGCTTGCGAGAGGGCGATGACGTTCTTCGCCTTGGTGTTGAACAGGCCGATCGTCCTGATGTGCCGCTTCAGCCCCTCTTCGCCGAGCGCCACAATCGCCTCGGGCGTGTTCACTTTGGCGAAGAGGTCGCGCGTGGCGAGGTTGACGCCCGCATCGGTCGCCTGCGCCGACAGCACGACGGCGACGAGCAATGTATAATTATTCACATATTCGAGCTCCGTCTCCGGGCTCGGCGTTCGGTCATGCAGCCGACTGTATAATATCGCGATTTCGTCCGGACTCACTTCAGCCCCAGCACGTCCGCCATCGAATAGCGGCCGGCCGGCTTGCCGACGAGCCACAGTGCCGCCTCGATCGCGCCCCGGGCGAAGATCGCCCGGCTCTCGGCGCGGTGGCCGAGCTCGAGCCGCTCGCCCTCGGCGGCGAAGATGGCGAGATGCTCGCCGGCGACCGATCCGCCGCGAAGCGAGGCGAAGCCGATGCGCCCCGCCTCGCGCGGCCCGATGATGCCGTCGCGGCCGCGCTCGGCGACGGAGTCGAGATCGACCCCCCGCCCTTCCGCGCCGGCGCGGCCCAGCATCAGCGCCGTGCCGGACGGCGCGTCGGCCTTCATCCGGTGGTGCATCTCGACGATCTCGAGGTCCCAATCCTCGCCGAGCCGGGCCGCGGTCGCGCGCACCAGATGGGCGAGCAGATTGACGCCGAGCGAGGTGTTGGCGGCCTGGACGATTGCGATCTCCGCCGCAGCCTCGTCGATCAGCCGCTCGTGGCCGGCATCGAGGCCGGTCGTGCCGATCAGGATCGGCTTGCCCGCCCGGCGCGCCTGGTTGAGATGCTCCTCGACGGCGTCCGGCGCGGAGAAATCCACGAAGACGTCCGGGCGATGCTCGGAGAGCCGAACGTCGCCGCGAAGCTCCGCCGCCTCGGCGATCGCCCGCCCCATCCGCCCGCCGGCGCCGAAGATGGAGATTGAAGTCATCGCCCCTTCCATGCGGGAGGGCCCGCCGGTGCGCAACCATGGAGACACGGCCCGCACCTTAGCGGCCGGCTACGCTCTTCAATCGCTCAGCGGCGCGATTCAGTTTGTCGCGGTCATTTCCAACCCGCTTGATCAGCTTTTCGGCCTCTTCCCTGGAAATCCTGTGCTTGCGGGCAAAGTAGCCGACGCTGTAACCGAGATTTTTGCGGTCCGCCGCGGGCGCAAGGTGCAACCTGTCACCCAGGGTAAGCAGGTTCGCACTCTCCAGAAACTGAGCGATTTCAGGGGCTCGGGAGCGACTGCGGGAAATCGCCACCGCCATCGCCGCGTGTGCGAGCCGCTGGATGGATCCGCCCATCAACGGGCCGAAGCGCCACAGAAAAATCACTCCTAAGAGGAGTGAAATTGCCGCTAGCAATTCACTGATTGCTGAAATTAATTTCACCATCTCGAACTCCGCGTTGCGGACACAAGTGTTCGTTCTGCCCTGCCCCTCTCCGCAGCGGCGGCCTGGGTAAAATGGTTCTTGCTGTGGCGTCCGCAGGGCGTTCGCCCCTGCCGGGCAATCTTTCTGGAAGCGTAAAGCTATGCTTGCAAGGTAGAAATTAGGTCGCGGAAAAAGAAACATTATTGACATCAGATTTCTGCGGGACGCCGTCGTAAATGGCGGAAAACTGCCATTTATTATCACCTATCGCGCCGCGAATCGCGGGAAGTCCTAGGGTTTCGCAATCTGTTCCAAAGGCTCGAAAAAGCCCGCCTAACGAGACCGCTCGAGTGACGCTTGCAGACTTCGCAACGCCTTAGCGAACCAGGGTGACAGCTGGCGCCTAACAAGCAAATTTTTGGGCTGCCGCGTCGCTGTGGAAGAATTCTTCCAACACCTGAACGGTTGCGGGCATTGGTTCAGTTGCTCACCCTGGCGTGGGTGGCCAATCCTGCGCGTTTCGCAGGCGGATGCCGCTGGCCGACATCGAACTTTTCCAGACGTCGCGAAGCGGGCTCAGCGTCGGCATTATTTCGAGCTCGACTTCGCAAGCCTTAAGCCTGGAGGGAAGGTTCTCGATCGCGTCTATCGCCAGCGGCTCGACGCGGCCGCTCGAGACGAACATGCCGGCATCGTTCAGCGGCTCGAACGCCCCGCCGGGCAGCTCATAGCGATACAGGACCGCCGCGCTCAGCCTGTCCCGCCAGGCTTCCTCCACATAAGCGGCCATCCGCGCGGGGCGGTCGCCCCACCATGCGCCGCGGTCCCGCGGACTCGTCCGCGGCCCGGGCCAGATCAGGATTCGCGGGCAGTCTCTAGGAAAGAGGTATAGCGGCTGATGCCAGTCGTCGATCGCCCAGACCAGCGGTCCGTTGAGCCACTCCATCCCGGGGGGCCTCGGCGAGGGCATTCGAACCGGCCGAGGCTCGAAAATCTCGATGGAGGGATCGTCGCTGAAGTGGAAGAGCCGCATGCGTCCGGCGATTACGTCTCCGCCAATCTCAAGTGAATGCCCACTGTGCTGCAGGTCCTTCCGGGCGACGACGTTTCCAACTTGAGGACCGGGCGGTCCGCGTGGCTTTCGCGTTGGATGTCCCGCTTCCGACCCATTGCGGCCACGCCAGGAAAACCGTTCCGGCCCGTTTTACCAGCGGACCGTACTATCGACGAGCGGCGACAGCCATTATCCATTCATCGATGGACGACCGAGACTCACTTGCGAGATTGACGGAGCGCGAGAAGATTTGCCTGCGGCAATGGCTGCAGCATAAGTCTGCCAAGGAAATCGCCGCGGATCTCGGCATTTCCCACCATGCAGTCGAGAAGCGCCTCAAGATGGCGCGCACCAAGCTTGGCGCGACGTCGTCCCTGGAAGCCGCTCGGATGCTCGGTGAGGCCGAAGGGTACGGTCAAGCGGTAGCCCAATCGTCGGACCTGGTTTCTAATGCTCTCCCGCCACACCCAGGCTTCACTCGTTCAACAGTCCTCGGAGTGGCCATCATGATCCTCGTCGGAGCAATTGTGCTCGGGTTGCTTTTGCAGCCCGCGACCTTCTCGCAAGCGGCTAACAACCAGCCGGCGGCGGCGCCTGGAGAACGGGTATCCGCCCCCGGCTCGGTGCCGACCGCCGGCACCGAGGCTGCCTTGAGGAGGCTTGTCGCCGGGCTGGCGAGCGGATCGCCCGACTACGACAAGCTTTCTCCGCGGTTCGCGGAAGTCGTCCGCCGGGACCTACCCATGACCGGTCGCCTGTTCAGCTCGATGGGCGAGCTGAAGTCGATGACGTTCCGCGAGCGCGGGCCGATGGGCGACGACGTCTACAACCTGGTGTTCGCCAACGGCGGGGTGATCATGTCGGCCGCGCTCGATGCCGACGGCAGGATGGCCGGCGGCATCCTCGAACCTGTGGGATCGCCTGGAGAACGGGTATCCGCTCCAGGCTCGGTGCCGACCGCCGGCCCCGAGGCTGCCCTGCGAAGGCTTGTCGCCGGGCTGGCGAGCGGCTCGCCCGACTACGACAAGCTCTCTCCGCAGTTCGCCCAAACCGTCCGCCGGGACCTGCCCATGACGCATCGCCTGTTCAGCTCGATGGGCGAGCTGAAGTCGGTGACTTTCCGCGAGCGCGGCGCGATGGGCGACGACGTCTACAACCTGGTGTTCGCCAACGGCGGGGTAACAATGTCGGCCACGCTCGATGCCGACGGCAGGATGGCCGGCGGCATTCTCCAACCGGTGGGGCCGCCGGGGCGCTGACGGCGGGGCGTACCTTCTTGCCACGAAAAGGAATGTTCACCTTCCACCCTTAGCGGACATCCGCGATTTCGGCTAAGGGCGGCCCATGCGTGAGATCACCAACATCGTCATCCTTACCGGCGCGGGAATCTCGGCCGAAAGCGGAGTCGCCACCTTCCGGGGCCCGGACGGCCTGTGGGAGGGCCATCGGGTCGAGGATGTCGCGACTCCCGAGGCCTTTCGCCGCGATCCGGCCCTGGTCCAGGCCTTTTACGACGCCCGCCGCGGGAAACTGGGGAGCGTCGAGCCCAACGCCGCCCACCGCGCCCTCGCCCGGCTCGACTCGGAATGGCCGGGCGAGCTTCTCATCGTCACCCAGAATGTCGACGATCTGCACGAGCGGGCGGGGGCCCGGCGGATGCTCCACATGCATGGCGAGCTCAAGTCGGCCTGGTGCCTCGCGTGCGATGCACGGATACCCTGGGAGGGCGAATTGTCGAGCGGGCCGCCCTGCCCCGCCTGCGGTGAGGCCGGGCGCATGAGGCCCGACATCGTCTGGTTCGGCGAGATGCCCTACGAGATGGAGCGGATCGACCGCGCCTT
>JASLBD010000008.1 GCA_030146745.1 Allosphingosinicella sp.
CTTCGGCTGGACCGGCGGCGAGGCGATCGGGCGGCTGATGGCGGATCTCGTCATTCCCGAGCAGCATCGCGACGCGCATTGCCGCGGACTTGCCCGTTATAACGAGACGGCGGAGCAGCGGGTGCTTGGACGGCGAATCGAAATCACGGCGCTCGACAAGAGCGGCCGCGAATTTCCCGTCGAGCTTTCGATCACGCTCGCCGGTCATGGCGACGAATCCCTGTTCGTCGGCTTCCTGCGCGACATCAGCCACCGGCGGGAAGCAGAGGCCCGGCTGCGCCGGCAGGCGACGGAGACCGAGCTGCTCTTCAACGTCACCCGCATTGCCGCGGAAACGCCGTCGTTCGACGAGGCTCTTCGGGCGTGCCTGAAAGCCATATGCGAGCTCACCGGCTGGCCCGCCGGCCACGCCCTCGTCGTCGGGCTTGGCAAAGCCGAGCTGGTTTCGACTTCGGTCTGGCACGAGGAGGCGCCGGGCGTCGCGGCGCTTCTCGCCGCGCGCAGTCAGGAGATGCGCTTCACCCCCGGCGTCGGCCTGCCGGGCCTCATCCTCGAAAGCGGCGAGCCGATCTGGATCTCCGACCCGGAAAACGACCCCGCTTTTTTGCGAAAGGGCCTGGGTCTGGCCGCCGCCTTCGGCTTTCCGATCAAGAGCGAGGGCAGGATCGTCGCCGTCCTCGAATTCTTCAGCCGCAACGCCTCGCAGCCCGATCCGGACCTGATGCTGACGGTGCGGACTTTGGGCGAGCAGGTCGGCCGGGTGCTCGAGCGCCGCCGGACCGAGGAGCATCTGCGACTCCTGGTCAACGAGCTCAACCACAGGGTGAAGAACAGCCTGGCGGTGGTTCAGAGCATCGCCGCGCAGACGCTTCGGGGCGAAGATATCGATGGCGCGCGCCGCGCCTTCGAAAACCGGCTCGGAGCCCTTGCCGCGGCGCACGATCTGCTGACCAGCCAGAACTGGCAATCGGCTTCGCTGCGAGAGGTGATCGAAAAGGCGGGCCTCGGCTGCGGCGCGGCGCCGGAGCGGCTGACCGTGGCAGGGCCGGAGCTGCGCGTACAGCCGAGGACCGCCGTTTCCCTCGCCATGGCCGTGCATGAGCTTTGCACCAACGCGGTCAAATATGGGGCCTTCTCCAACGAACACGGCAGGGTGAAGGTCGAATGGGACGTCGAGACCTCGGGCGGTGAGAGACGGCTTCGCCTCATCTGGCAGGAGGAAGGCGGCCCGCCCGTGGCGCCCCCGGCCCGGCGCGGGTTCGGCACGCGCATGATCGAACGGGCGCTCGCGGCCGAGCTCGGCGGCACCGCCCGGATCGACTTCCTGCCCGGGGGGATAAGCTGCACCGTCGAGGCCCCTTTTCCTCCAGCGGAGGCCGGGCCGAGCGACTAGTCTCGGCCCGAAATGAAACCCACCACCCGCAGGTACCTCTCGCGGAGCTCGGGCCGTCCGGCGCCGGCGCGGGCCTCGACCGATAACGCGATATGGGTGCCGAAGAGTATCTCGGTGAGGGCGTCCAGGTCCGCGTCGGCGGCGAGATCGCCTTCGGCGGCGGCCCGCTCGAGCCGGGCGCGCAGGAGGCGGCGAAGACCGGCGAAGACCGCCTCGACCCGCGAGCGCACCTCCGGAAGCTCCGCCGCCGCCTGGATGGCTGTGCCGACGAGGAAGCAGCCGCTTTTCCCTTCCGGCCCGCAGAAGATTTCGAGATCGGCTTCGAAAAACGCCTCGAGCGCCGCCGGCAGCGGGGCCAGGGCGAAGGCGCCCTGGACGTCGGGCGCGCCCCGTTCGATATAGGCGTCGAGCGCCGCCACGTAGAGGCCCGACTTGCCTCCGAAAGCCGCGTAGAGGCTGGGCTTGTGAAGGCCCGTGGCCTCGCTGAGCGAGTCGAGCGAGACCCCGGCTGCCCCGTCCTTCCAGAAGAGCCGTTGCGCTTTCTCGACGACCTTGTCGCGGTCGTAGGCGCGCGGTCTGCCGGGCCGGCGCGGGCTTTTCTGTTCCATTTGGTACAAAATCTCTTGACGCAATAATTCTATTCTAGATAGTATAAAACCAACCCACGACAAGGCGACTCCCCTATGCCTTCGCTCCACTCGATCGCGTTCGCCGCCTTGGCGGCTCTGCTCACGGCGGCGCCGGCGACTTCGGCCGCGCCCCAACCGTCCGGGAGCGCGGCGAGTCGCGACGGCGCCCGTGACTTCGATTTCGAGATCGGCCGCTGGAAAACGGAGCTTCGGCGACTCAAGCGTCCGCTGGCCGGCTCGTCGGAGTGGATCCGTTATTCCGGAACGACGACGGTCACCAGGATCTGGGGCGGCAAGGCCAATCTGGTGGAGCTCGAGGTGGACGGCCCGGCCGGCCGGCTGCAGGCCCTGTCGCTTCGGCTCTACAATCCGGAAACCCGCGAATGGACTCTGAACTTCGCCAACAGCGCCGGCGGGACGCTCGGGGTGCCCTCGGTCGGCAGCTTCCGCGACGGTCGCGGCGAATTCTACAACCAGGAGACTTTCGCGGGGCGCACCGTGCTGGTGCGTTTCGTCATCTCGGACATCAAGGCCGATTCGGTCCGCTTCGAGCAATCCTTCTCCGCCGACGGCGGCCGCACCTGGGAGCCGAACTGGATCGCCGTCGACACGCGCCTGCCCGAGCCGGCCGGCTGACGAGGGATTCCAGCGTCATCCCGACGAAAGTCGGGATCCATGAACACGGTCCTTCGAAAAAGAGGCGATCCAGCCGAGCCTCTTGCGGCGATTTTTCGTGTTCATGGATCCCGGATCAAGTCCGGGATGACGGCCTTCCCGACCGAGGGTGCGGTCCTTATCGAGTCCGGACCTAGCGCCCCAGCATCGCCTCCGGCTTCACCACCCGGTCGAACGTCTCCTCGTCGACCAGGCCCAGCTCCAGCCCCGCCTCCTTGAGCGTCAGGCCCTTCTTGTGGGCATGCTTGGCGATGGCGGCGGCATTGTCGTAGCCGATCTCCGGCGCCAGCGCCGTCACTAGCATCAGCGATCGGTTCATCAGGTCGGCGATCCGGCTTTCGTCGGGCTCCAGCCCGTCGAGCGTGCGCTCGGTGAAGCTTTCCATGCCCACGGCGAGCAGGTCGATCGAGCGGAGCACGTTGGCCGCGATGACCGGCTTGAACACGTTGAGCTCGAGATGCCCCTGAAGCCCGCCGACGGTGACCGCGACATGGTTGCCCATCACCTGGGCGGCGACCATGGTCAGCATCTCCGCCTGCGTCGGGTTGACCTTGCCCGGCATGATCGAGCTTCCCGGCTCGTTCTCCGGCAGCTTCAACTCGCCGAGCCCGCAGCGCGGCCCGGAGCCCATCAGCCGGATGTCGTTGGCGATCTTGGTCAAAGAGACGGCGACGACGTTGAGCACGCCCGACAGCTCGACCAGAGTGTCGTGCGCGGCGAGCGCTTCGAACTTGTTCGCCGCGCTGGTGAAGCGAAGCTTGGTGAGCCTGGCGACTTCCGCGGCGAAGGCGTCGGCAAAGCCTTCGGGCGCGTTGAGGCCGGTTCCGACGGCGGTTCCGCCCTGGGCGAGCTGGAGCACCCGCGGCTGGACTCCGCGCAGCCGCTCGATCCCGGCCTCGATCTGGGCGGCATAGCCCGAAAATTCCTGGCCGAGCGTCAGCGGGGTCGCGTCCTGGAGGTGGGTCCGGCCGATCTTGACGATCGAGTCCCAGGCGGCCGCCTGCGCCGCCAGCCGGCGGTGCATGGCCTGCATCGCCGGGATCAGCCGCGCCTCGACCGCCCGCGCCGCGGCGATGTGCATCGCGGTCGGGAAGCTGTCGTTCGACGACTGGCTCTTGTTGACATGGTCGTTGGGATGGACCGGCTCCTTGCCGCCGCGGTTGCCCGTCAGGGTCTCGTTGGCGCGGCCGGCGATCACCTCGTTGGCGTTCATGTTCGACTGGGTGCCCGACCCGGTCTGCCAGATGACCAGCGGAAACTGACTGTCGAGGTCGCCGCGGGCGACTTCGGCCGCCGCCTGCTGGATCGCCTCGGCGAGGTGCGGCTCGA
>JASLBD010000024.1 GCA_030146745.1 Allosphingosinicella sp.
TTCGTGGGTCCGGCCGGCCAGCTCTTCGACCGGGCGCTCGGCGACGCCGGGGTCGACCGCGGCGCCGCCTACGTCACCAACGCCGTCAAGCATTTCAAGTTCGAGGCTCGCGGCAAGCGCCGGATCCATTCCAAGCCCGACGCCGGCGAGATCGAGGCCTGCCGCTGGTGGATCGAGCAGGAGCGCCTTCTCATCCGCCCTCCCCTCACCGTCGCGCTGGGCGCCACGGCCGCCCGCTCGATCTTCGGCAAAGCGGTGACGATCACGTCGATGCGCGGCCGGGCCCATGAGCTGCCCGAGGGCGGCGAAGCCTGGGTCACCGTCCACCCCAGCTTCCTGCTCCGGGTCCGGGACAATAAGGAAGGCGAATATGCGCGGTTCGTCGAGGATCTGCGGGTGATCGGGGAGAGAGCCAAGGCGCTGGCATGAACCCCGGCGTCACCCCGGACTTGATCCGGGGTCCATGAACACGGTGGCGAATCGTGGCCCTCCGCCGGTGTTCATGGATTCCGGCGTTCGCCGGAATGACGGCTACAGCCGGACCAGCATCTTGCCGATATTCGCTCCCCTGAACAGGTCCAGAAACGCCTCCGGCATCGCCTCCAGCCCCTCGCGGATCGTCTCCCGGCTGGTCAGCTTCCCGGCCGAGATCAACCCGCCCATGTCGCGGTAGAATCCGCCCATTTCCGGCAGATAGTCGGTGTAGATGAAGCCCTTCAGCATGATCCGGGCGGAGATGATGCGCATTATGTAGCGGAAGGCGTGGGTGGAGCCCTTGTTGTAGTCGTCGATCATCCCGCAGATGGCGAAGCGGGCATTCTGACGTGCCGCCGCGAAGGCGGCGTCGAGATGCTCGCCGCCGACATTGTCGAAATAGACGTCGATCCCCTTCGGCGCCGACTTGAGCAGGGCCGGCACGATCGGCTCGGCCTTGTAGTCGATCGCCTCGTCGGCGCCCAGTTCGCGCACCCACGCCACCTTCTCGGCGCCGCCGGCCGAGCCGATCACGCTCATCCCCATGGCCTTGGCGATCTGCACCACCGCCGAGCCGACCGCGCCCGCCGCCGCCGAGACGAAGACGGTGTCGCCCGCCTTGGCCTGCGCCGCCCTCAGGAGCCCGAAATAGGCGGTGGCGCCGGTCAGGCCGAGATTGCCGAGCCACTGATGGTCCTCGACCGGCAGCGGCGGCACCTTGTTGAACTGCTCGCCCGGTCCCGACGCGCTCTCGCGCCAGCCCTGCATGTGGAAGACGGTCTCGCCCTCGGCGAAATCCGGCGAGCGGGTCTCGACCACCTTGCCGACCGCGCCGCCCTGCAGCGGCTCGCCGACCTCGAAGGGCGGGACGTAGCTCTTCACGTCGTTCATCCGCCCGCGCATGTACGGGTCGACCGACAGCCATTTGTTCTCGACCCGGATCCAGCCGTCCCGCAGCTCGCCGAGCGGAGCCTCCTTCAGCTCGAAATTGTCCATTGTCGGCATGCCCTGGGGGCGCGACTTCAGGTGCCAGGCGCGGGGGGTGTTGGTCATGGTGTCTCCAGTCCGTCATTCCGGCTTTCGCCGGAATGACGGGAGGAGTCAAAGAAAGGCCCGGCCCCCTCGAAGGGGCCGGGCCTCTCTTACTGACGGACTCAGATCAGTCGTCGTTTTTCCCGCCGTAGGTTCCGGAGAAGCTCCGGTCGAGGGCGTGCGGCCCCTCGCTTCCCTGGTCCGGACGCTCGAACAGGGCGCGCCCCGTGTCGTCGTTGCGCCAGGCGTCCATCGCCGAAGAGGCGGTGCGGTTGAGAGTGACCTTGTCGTCGACGCTCTCCACCCAGCCGCACGGCACGCTGTGGTGCATTCCGCCCGAATTGGAATCGGACTTGGCGAGGATGATGCGGTCGCCGCGCACCTTGTCGACCTTGCCGACATGGGTGCCGTCGGAGCCGACCACCTCCATATGCTCGGTCACCTTGCCGAGCATCTGCCGCTGGCTTGCACGCTTCTGCCGCCAGCCGCCGAACTCGGCCTCGAACTTCGACTGATGCTCGCGCCGATATTCGTCATAGTCGCGGTCGAGATCCTCGATCTGGCGCCGCCGCCATTCCGAATAATGCGGATCGTGAATGTCGCCGCCGGGGCCGCCGCGGGTGATCTCGCCGCCGTCGCCATAGCCGGCGAACCTCTGGCCCATCGGGCCCGACGTCCCGACCCGGCCCGGATCGTCGCGGTCGAATTGCCGGCCTTGCTCGGGGGAGCCGCCGAAGCCGGAGCCGGGCCGTGCGACCCGGTCGTTGCCCCAGTCGCTGCCGCGGCCGTCGCCGCCGCCGGACGAGCCGCCCCAGCGCTCGCCGCGCTCGCCGCCGACCGAGTTCGAGAACCAGCCTTCGCGCTCGCCCTGGCGGTCGCGGCTCCAGCCTCCGGGCATGCCCGGGCGATCCCGGTGCCAACTCTCGCCGGACTGGTTGCCCCAGCCGCTGCCCATCCAGCCCGAGCCGCCGGAGCGCGGATCGTTGCTTCGGCCGCCGCTCATCCTCTGCTCCTGCTCCCAGCGCCGCTCGTCCATCTCGCGCCGGCGCTGGGCATCGTCGTCGCCGAACCAGGAGCGGACCTCGTCGCCCGCGCGGTTGAAGAAGCCGCGGTCGTCGTCGCCGCGCCCATATCCGCCGCGCCCTTCGCCGCGCCAGGTGCCGCGCTCGCGGTCCTCGCGGTCGCGCCATCGATTGTCAGCTCGGTCGTCGCTGCCGTATCCCATGATACTCTCCTTAGTGTTTCGGGGCCCGCGGGCATGACGGTGCGAGCCGCCCGCGCGTCGCGGGGATATAAGGACAACCAAAGCCGCCCGAGGCTGTTCCACGTTAAGAGCCGACCCGAGAGCCCCTGCCGCCGAACGGAATCGGGCTGCGGCGCGACGGTCAATTGCCGCATTGCGAAAGTGCGGCTTCATCGCTATCTGGGCGCCTTCCCAGCCCCGCCGCCAGCGGGGAAACCTGGCCGCCGAAAAGGCGCGGGGCTGTAGCTCAGATGGGAGAGCGCTGCAATCGCACTGCAGAGGTCAGGGGTTCGATTCCCCTCAGCTCC
>JASLBD010000032.1 GCA_030146745.1 Allosphingosinicella sp.
GCCGTCGCCGCTTTGTTCGCGCGCGAAGGCGCCGACATCGCCATCCTCTATCTGTGCGAGCATGACGACGCGAAGAAGACGAAGGAGATCGTCGAGGGCGAAGGGCGCAAGGCGATCGCCATCGCCGGCGACGTCGGCGACAAGGCCTTTTGCGAGCGCGCGGTGAAGGAGACGGTCGACAAGCTCGGAAAGCTCGACATCCTCGTCAACAATGCCGGCGAGCAGCATTATGACGAGGAGATCACCGACGTCACCGAGGAGCAGCTCAAGCGGACGTTCCAGACCAATTTCTACGGTTATTTCTTCATGGTCCAGGCCGCCCGGCGGCATCTGAAGAAGGGTTCGGCGATCATCAACTGCACTTCGGTGACCATGTACCAGGGCTCGAAGGGCTTGCTCGATTATTCGGCGACCAAGGGCGCGATCACCGCCTTCACCCGCTCGCTGTCGCAGAATCTGATCAAGGACGGCATCCGGGTGAACGGGGTCGCCCCCGGGCCGATCTGGACCCCGCTCAACCCGTTCGGCGGGCAGCCGCCCGAGAAGATCCCCGATTTCGGCAAGGACGTGCCGATGGGCCGGCCCGGCCAGCCCAACGAGGTGGCGCCGAGCTTCCTGTTCCTGGCCTGCGAGGATTCGAGCTACATGGCGGGCCAAGTGCTCCACCCCAATGGCGGGGAGGTCGTCAACGGCTAGGGATGCGGGGGGTTCGACCAGCGCGATTCGTGCTACGGCCGCCCTTCGTGCTATAGCCGCCCTCTGGAAAAGGGGCGACGATGATTAGGCCGATGACCGGCATCTTGCTCGCCATGCGCGCATGACCCGCTACACGAGCTTCCGCGACTTCTGGCCGCATTATCTGCGCGAGCATTCACGGCCGGCGACCCGAAGGCTTCATTATGCGGGCACCGGCATGGTCCTCGTCTTCGCAGCGACGGCCGTGGCGAGCCGGGACTGGCGGCTGCTCGCCGCCGTTCCGCTCGCCGGCTACGGCTTCGCCTGGTTCAGCCACGCCGCCGTCGAGCGCAACCGGCCGGCGACCTTCACCTACCCTCTGTGGTCACTGACCGCGGACTTCCGGATGGCCGGGTTGTGGGCGACGGGAAGGCTCGATTCGGAGCTCGAAAAGGCGGGGGTCGCGCCGGAGCGTCGTGAGGGGGCGGGCGATGCGGGTTGAGATGACCGGCGCCGACGCCGACGCGGCCATTGCCGGACTGCTCCTCAAGCTCAGGGCGCGGGACTTGCTAGGCGGTGAGGAGGAGGCAGTGCTTCGCGCCTCCGTTGCCGAGCTGAAGGAGCATCCCGCGGGGCGGACGATCGTCCGCACCGGAACGACGCTGAGCGCCTCCACCCTGCTCGTCGAGGGCATCGTCTGCCGCTACAAGGATCTTGCCGACGGCCAGCGGCAGATCATGGAGCTTCACGTCGCCGGCGACTTCGTCGACCTCCACGGCTTCCTCTTGAAGCAGCTCGACCACAATGTCGGAGCGATGACCTCGGTTCGGGTGGCGATCGTGCCGCACGACGCGCTTCGCGGAATCACCGAGACCCATCCCCATCTGGGCCGGATGCTCTGGTTCTCGACCCTGCTCGACGCCGCCATCCACCGCGAGAAGATCCTGTCGATCGGCCGGCGCAGCGCGCTGGCGCGAATCGCCCATATCTTCTGCGAGCTGCTGGTCCGGCTGCGCATCGTCGGACTCGCGGACGATAGCGGCTACGCCTTGCCCCTGACCCAGGCGGACCTCGCCGACGTCACCGGCCTCACCTCCGTCCACGTCAACCGGATGCTCAAGAGGCTGCGCGACGAAAATCTGCTCACTTTCCGGGGCGGCAGGGTGACTATCGCGGATTGGGAGCGGCTCCAGCGTGTGGCCGAGTTCGACCCGACCTACCTCCATCTGGAGCGCCGGCCGAGGTAGGCGGGGGCGGGGGGCGCGGCCGTCGCCGAAGCCGTCATGCTGAACTTGTTTCAGCATCCAGGGTGGAGGCGGCAGTGGGGCGGAGGCCTGGACCCAGAAACAAAGTCAGGGTGACGATAGTCCTACAAATCCCTCACCTCAAACCCCTCCCGCTCCACCATCCGCTGCGCGAGCATCGAGCGATGGCACTCCGGCGCACCGCGCTCGTAGCAGAGCAGGGCCGAGCGACGGCTCCCCGCCTCGGCCAGCGCCTGCTCCATGGCCAGCCCCGCTTCCGGGGTCTCGAGCTGGACCGCGTAGATGGAGCGCATCTCGGCGATCCGCCCGGCCCTCGCCGCCTGGCGTCCGTCGGCCGGGGTGCCGAGCGCGCGCAGGTGCAGATAGTCGATTCCGCGCTCCCTCAGGCCTCCGGCAAGCGCGGTCTTGGAGAAGCCGGGCCGCCGCGAGGCTGCAACGGCCCGCACGTCGATGAGCAGCTCGACGCCCGCGGCCTGAAGCTCGTCCAGGAACTCCGCCTGGGTCTTGCCCTCATAACCGATGGTGAACAGCATGCCCATCCGGCCCGCCTAGCAAAGCCGAGTGGCCAAAGCTTCCCTTTCCGCCGCCCAGCCGTTATGGCGGCGCGGTTTTGCGAGCCGGTCCAAGAGGGTAAATGGCCAAGGAAGAGCTACTCGAGATGCGCGGGCAGGTGGTCGAGCTGCTG
>JASLBD010000045.1 GCA_030146745.1 Allosphingosinicella sp.
CCTGGGGGCGGGGAGGTTCATGAGGGTTCCTGTGAAAGCTTGCGGAAGCGGCTGGCCATGAAGCCCGCGTCGATTCCGTCCCTGAGGGCAACGAACAAGGTGTCGTCGCCGCAGATCGTGCCGGCCACCTCGTCGAGCCTGCCCTGGTCGAGGGCGAGGCCGACGAGGTGGGCGGAGCCGGGGGGGGTCTTGATGACGAGCAGATTGCCGGCGGCCTCGACCGAAAGCACCCATTCGGCGAGGATGCGCTGGAGGCGCGCCGCCGCCCAGTCGTTGGCGCCGAGCTGGTCGGGAAGCGCGTAGCTGAGCGCTCCACCGCGCTTCACCTTGACCGCGCCCATCTGGTCGAGGTCGCGCGACACCGTCGCCTGGGTCACCGAGAAGCCGATCGCCCCGAGCCGGGCCGTCACCTCCTCCTGGCTGCCGAGCGGCTCGGCGCGGATCAGGTCGGCGATCGCCTTCTGCCGGCGGATGCGGGCCTCGGTCATCTTGAATTCCTCCCCTCGATTTCGAGGGGAGGGGGACCATGCGAAGCATGGTGGAGGGGCTCTTCCAGCGTCCGAAGAGCCCCTCCACCGCGCTTCGCGCGGTCCCCCTCCCCCGGAAATCCGGGGGAGGAATGAAAGGCGGCTCCCCTCACGGCCTCACCCCCATCAGCCAGGCCAGCGCGCCCCGCGCCGTGTGCATCCGATTCTCCGCCTGGAGCCAGACCGCGCTTTGCGGACCGTCGATCACTCCGGCGCTCACCTCCTCGCCGCGGCGCGCCGGCAGGCAGTGGAGGAATCGGGCGCCGGGGCAGCGCTCCATCAGCGCCTCGTCGACCCGGTAGGGCTCGAACGCCTTCGCTCGAGCCTCCGACTCGCCGTCCTGGCCCATCGACACCCAGACGTCCGTATAGACGACGTCCGCGCCCTCGACCGCTTCGCCCGGATCGGCGAGCCGGGCCACGCCTTCCGGCGGGTCGCCCAGCTCATAGCCCTCCGGGCTGGCGATCCGAAGCTCTACTCCGAGCAGCGAGCAGGCCTCGGCGAGCGAGCGGCAGACATTGTTGTCGCCGTCGCCCACATAAGCGATGCGCGCGCCTTCGAGACTGCCGAGCAGCTGCCTCACCGTCAGCAGGTCCGCCAGCGCCTGCAGCGGATGGGCGCGGTCGGACAGCATGTTGAGCAAAGGCTTGCCGGTCGCCGCCGCCATCGTCTCCAGATCCTCATGGTCCATCACCCGGGCCGCGATCACGGCGTGGTAGCAGGCGAGCGTCCGGGCAACGTCTTCGGCGCTCTCGCGGGTGCCGAGGCCGACTTCGTCCTTCTGGATGTAGACCGGATGGCCGCCGAGCTGGACGGCAGCGATCTCCATCGAGTTGCGGGTCCGGGCGGACGGCTTCTGGAAGACGAGCGCGACTCCCTTGCCGGCGAGCGGAAGCCCGAGGTCCGGAAGCTCGGACAGGGCCAGTATCTCGTCCAGCCCCTCGCGGCCGAGGTCGGCGATTGTGAGCAGGCGGGTCACCAGCTCTTCTCCCGCTTGACCATGGTCCCGATCCCTTCGTCGGTGAGCAGCTCGATCAGCAGGGCGTGCGGAACCCGGCCGTCGATGATGTGCGCCGTGCCGACGCCCGCGTCCACCGCGTCGGCGCACGCGCGGAGTTTCGGGATCATGCCCGCGCTGACGCTGTCATGCTCGATCCGCCCGCGAAGCTCCGCGGAGGTGAGGCGGGGGACGAGGCTGGACTCGTCGCCGACGTCCTCGAGCAACCCCGGCGCCGCGGTCAGGTAGACGATCTTCTCCGCCGCCATCGCGACCGCGATCGCCCGGGCCGCCTCGTCGGCATTGACGTTGTAGGGCTGGCCGGTGTCGTCGGCGCCGATCGTCGAGACGACCGGGCTGAGCCCCTCGTCGAGCAGCCGCTCGAGCACCGAGGCCCGGACATGGCTGACGTCGCCGACGAAGCCCAGCGACGAGTCGCGCGGGGTCACGGTGAGCAAGCCCGCATCCTCGCCCGAAACTCCGACCGCGACCGGCTCCAGGGGCGCCTCGCGGTTGATCGTCGCGACGAGATCGCGGTTGATCTTGCCGACCAGCACCATCCGGACGATCTCGAGGGTCTCGGCGTCGGTCACCCTCAGCCCGTCGCGAAACTCCGGCTCCTTGCCGACCCGGCGCATCATCGCGTCGACCTGGGGCCCGCCGCCATGGACGAGCACGCAGCGAACGCCGACGCTTCTGAGCAGCAGCACGTCCTGGGCAAGCGCCCGGTCGAGTGCCTCGTCGATCGCCGCCCCGCCCAGTTTCACCACCACCGAGCGGCCGTGGAAGCGCTGGATGTAGGGCAGGGCCTGGACGAGGATGGAAGCGGTTTCGGTGGGGGACCTCATGATGCTCTCGTCGCCCCAGCGCAGGCTGGGGCCCCGGGGGGTGAAGAACGCGGGCGCCTTTCACCCGCTGGGGTCCCAGCTTTCGCTGGGACGACGGAAAGCGCGCTCCTCATGACGTCCTCGAATTCTCTTTGATGTAGCCGGGGCCGAGGTCGATGCCGATCACCTGCGCCCGGCCGGCGCCGAGGCCGAGCGCGACCTCGATCTCGATCCGCTCGCCTTTCATGTGGGCGGCGACCGAATCCGAATCATGGTCGGCATTGGTGCCGCCCCGCGAAACGATCGTGCCGCCATAGGCGACGGTGGCTTTCTCGGCCTCGAAAGCGATCCCGGCCGATCCGGCAGCCGCCAGCAGCCGGCCCCAATAAGGATCGCCGCCATACCAGCTGCACTTGACCAGGTTGTTCTCGGCGATCCGCTTGGCCGCGATCCGCGCCTCTGAGTCGGAAGCGGCGCCCGTCACCGAGAGCGCCACCATCTTGGTCATCCCCTCGGCGTCGCGCGCCATCTGCAGGGTGAGGTCCTCGCAGGCCTTGTGCACCGCGTCCGCGAACTCCGCCATGTCCGGCCGGCCCCGGCGGGCCGAGGCGAGCAGGATCGCGCTGTCGTTGGTCGAGGTGGCGCCGTCGACGTTGAGGGTGTTGAAGGTCCGGTCGGAGGCGTCGCGCAGGATCTTCGTCATCTCGTCGGCGGAAACGTCCGCGTCGGTGGTGAGGAAGGCGAGCATCGTCGCCATGTCGGGTGCGATCATCCCGCAGCCCTTGGCCATTCCACCCAGCGTGAAGGTCGATCCCTTGACGACCGCTTCCTTGGCCTTGTGGTCGGTGGTCAGGATTCCGCGGGCCGCATCGTGCGCTCCGCCCGCCGACAGCTTCCGGGCGAGCTTCGGAGTCCCGGCGAGGATGACGTCCATCGGCAGGGGCGTTCCGATGATCCCGGTGGAGCAGACCAGCACGTCCTCCGCCGCGACGCCCAGCGCCGCCGCCGCCGCCGCCGCCATCGCCTCGGCGTCGGCGAGGCCGGCGGCGCCGGTCCCGGCATTGGCGTTGCCGGAGTTGACGATTATCGCCGCCGCCCGGCCGCCATTCCCGGCGAGGCGGCAGCGCGAGAGGGTTACGGGAGGCGCGACGAACTTGTTTCGGGTGAACACCGCCGCCGCCGCGACCGGCTTGCGGTCGTCGGTGGCGACCAGCGCCATGTCGAAGCGCCGGCGCTTGATCCCGGCGTGGCATCCGGCGGCGGCGAAGCCCTCGGCGGCGGTGACGCTCATGGACAGACCCCCGCGACCGGCAGCCCGGCCGTCTCGTCGAGGCCGAGCATCAGGTTGGCGCACTGGATCATCTGGCCGGCGGCTCCCTTGACGAGATTGTCGAGCGCGGCGATGGCCAGCACCCGGCCGGTGCGCTCGTCGTAGCGGGCGGTGAGGTGGACGGCATTGGAGCCCAGGGTCCATTTCGTTGCCGGAGGACGCTCCGAGACATGGATGAAGGGCTCGCCGGCATAGGCGTCGCGAAGCGCGGCGAGCGGATCGCACGGCCCCTTGGCGACGGCGTAGCAGGTGGCGAGGATGCCGCGGTTCATCGGCACGAGAT
>JASLBD010000115.1 GCA_030146745.1 Allosphingosinicella sp.
ACCAACGACCAGAAGATCCTCGACCAGATCCACTCCGACAAGCGCCGCGCCCGAGCCGCGGCGATGTCGATGATCCCGACCACGACCGGCGCCGCCCGCGCCGTCGGCGAGGTGCTGCCCGAGCTGAAGGGCAAGCTCGACGGCTCGGCGATCCGGGTGCCCACGCCCAACGTCAGCCTCGTCGACCTCACCTTCACCCCGAAGCGCGACACCAGCCTCGAAGAGGTCAACGGAGCGCTTCGCGCCGCCGCCGAGAAGGGCCCGCTGGCCGGGATCCTCGACTATAGCGAGGAGCCGCTGGTCTCGATCGACTACAATCATTGTCCGGCGAGCTCGACCGTCGACAGCCTCGAGACGGCCGTCCTGGAGGGCAAGCTCGTCCGGGTTCTCTCCTGGTACGACAACGAATGGGGCTTCTCGAACCGGATGGTCGACACCGCCGGCGCCATGGCGCGGCTGGTCTGATGAGGCTCGTCATGCCAGCGCGGGCCGGCATCCCGGCGGGTGAAAAGCGCCCGCGATATTCACCCCCCGGGCCCCCAGCCTTCGCTGGGGCGACGGGAGTGGCGTCATGACGTCGTTCAAGACCCTCGACGACCTCGGCGACGTGCGCGGCAAGCGCGCGCTCGTCCGGGTCGACCTCAACGTTCCCATGGCGGATCTCGAGGTGACCGACGACACCCGGCTGCGCGCCACGCTGCCGACCGTGACCGAGCTCGCCGACAAGGGTGCCATCGTCCTCCTCCTCGCCCATTTCGGTCGTCCCAAGGTGCCGAGCCCGGAATTCTCGCTTTCGCTTGTCACGAGGGCCTATCAGGACGTGCTCGGCCGGCCGGTGCGCTATGTCGACTGGGAGGTCGCGGAGGAGAATGTGGCGATGCTCCAGCCGGGCGACATCGCGATCCTCGAGAATACCCGCTTCTTCGGCGGCGAGGAGAAGAACGATCCCGCGACCGCGGAGCGTTTCGCACGCCTCGGCGACCTGTATGTCAACGACGCCTTCTCGGCGGCCCACCGCGCCCATGCGTCGACCGAGGGTGTCGCCCGCCTGCTTCCCGCTTATGCGGGCCGGGCGATGGAGGCCGAGCTGAAGGCGCTCGGCAAGGCGCTGGGCGAGCCGGAGCGGCCTGTGGCTGCGGTGGTCGGAGGCGCCAAGGTCTCGTCCAAGCTCGAGGTGCTCCGCCACCTGGTGACGAAGGTGGACCATCTCATCATCGGCGGCGGAATGGCCAACACCTTCCTCGCCGCGCGCGGAGTCGACGTCGGCAAGTCCCTCTGCGAGCATGAGCTCGCGCCTACCGCCCTCGAGATCCTCGAGGCAGCCGAGCGGGCGAGCTGCACCGTGCACCTGCCCTACGACGTGGTCGTGGCGAAGGAATTCGCCGCCAACCCGCCCAGCCTCAGGACCTGCAACGTCCACGAGGTCGCCGCCGACGAGATGATCCTCGACGTCGGCCCCGCCGCCGTCGAAGCGCTGGCCGACGCCCTCAAGACCTGCCGGACCCTGGTCTGGAACGGTCCGCTCGGCGCCTTCGAGATCCCGCCCTTCGACCGCGCCACCGTCCAGCTGGCGAGGACGGCGGCGGCTTTGACCCAGGCCGGGCAGCTCGTCTCCGTCGCCGGCGGCGGCGATACGGTGGCGGCGCTCAACCATGCCGGAGTCGCGGACGGCTTCACCTTCGTGTCCACGGCCGGCGGCGCGTTCCTCGAATGGATGGAGGGCAAGGAACTTCCGGGCGTGAAGGCGCTGGAGGCGGCGTGATCCGGCTGGCCGCGATCGACCATGTCGTCTTCCGCGTTTCCGATCTCGACTCCGCCCTGCGCTTCTACACCGAGGTCCTCGGCGCCACTCTGGAGAAGGTCCAGCCTGACATCGGCCTCTACCAGCTTCGCGCCGGCACCTCGCTGATCGACCTCGTACCTGTGGAAGGCAAGCTCGGCCGGACGGGCGGGGCCGGTCCGGGGAAGGAGGGGCGAAACGTCGACCATGTCTGCTTCCGGGTCGTGCCCTGGGACGAGGCGGAGATCCTCGCCCATCTCGCCGGTCACGGGATCGAGGCGCAGGTGGCCCGGCGCTACGGCGCGGAAGGCGATGGGCCGTCGATCTATCTGGCTGACCCGGACGGCAACGGGCTGGAGCTGAAGGGCCCGCCGGCGGCCTGATTCCCCCTAGCCCTCGGCCACGCCCATTTGAACACCGCCGCCCGCTGGGATACGGGACGGCCGACTTTCCACGAATCGAAGGGACGACCTCAGATGGACGATGCGAAGATGACGGCGCAGATGGAGAAGGGCGAGGGCTTCATCGCCGCGCTCGACCAGAGCGGCGGATCGACGCCCAAGGCGCTCAAGGGCTATGGCCTGGAGGAGGGCGCCTGGAGCTCCGACGAGGAGATGTTCGGGCTCATCCACCAGATGCGCTCGCGAATCATCACCTCGCCGACGTTCAGCGGCGACAAGGTGATCGGCGCGATCCTGTTCGAGCGGACGATGGACGGCGACATCGACGGCCGGCCGGTGCCCGAGGTCCTGAAAGAGCGCGGCGTGGTCCCCTTCATCAAGATCGACAAGGGCCTCGAGGCCGAGGCGAACGGAGTCCAGCTGATGAAGCCGATGCCGGACCTCGACGCCCTGCTCGCCCGTGCCAGGGGCCTCGGCGTGTTCGGCACCAAGGAGCGCTCGGTCATCAATCTCGCCAACCGCGAGGGCATAGCCGCCGTCGTGAGGCAGCAGTTCGAAATCGCCCGGCAGGTGCTCGCCGCCGGCCTGGTCCCGATCCTCGAGCCCGAGGTCAACATCAAGAGTCCCGAGCGCGCCGAGGCCGACCGAATCCTGCTCGAGGAATTGCTGAACGGCCTCGATTCGCTTCCCGGCGGCGACAGGGTGATGCTCAAGCTCAGCATCCCGGCGACGCCCGGGCTGTTCGACCCGCTCGTCGATCATCCCCGGGTCCTTCGAGTGGTCGCCCTGTCGGGCGGCTTCAGCCGCTCCGAAGCCTGCGCCGAGCTCGCCCGCAATCGCGGAATGATCGCAAGCTTCAGCCGGGCGCTTCTCGAAGACCTGAGGCACGGCATGAGCGACGAGGAATTCGATCGCTCGCTGGGCGGTGCGATCGACGAGATCCACCGGGCCTCGACCGAGAAGGTCGCGGCATAAGCCTCCACCGCCTCCTCGCCCGCCAGTTCGCCCGCCCGTCGGGGCCCGTCGGCCGTTTCCTGATCGCGCCGTGGCTCGACCGGATCAGCCGCGAGATGAACGCGCTCGCTCTGGACTGCCTTCGGCTGCAGCGCCAGGATTGGGTGCTCGAGATCGGCTTCGGCGGCGGCGGGCTGCTCCGCTCGCTGCTGCTCGGGACCCGCGGCGAGGTGTTCGGGGCCGACCTTTCGGACGCGCTCATCGCCCGGGCCCGCGACCGCTTCGCCCGCGACGTCCGGCGCGGCCGGCTCCACCTCCTCAAGGCGTCCGCCGAGAGCCTGCCGCTGCCGCCCGCGACGGTGACGAGGGCGGTGAGCGTCAACAGCCTCTATTTCTGGCCCGATCCGGCCGCCGCCTTCGCCGAGCTCGCCCGGGTGATGAAGCCGGGCGGGCGCCTCGCCATCGTCTTCGAGCCGGGGGCGGAGCTTCGCAAATGGCCGGGCCACCGCTTCGGCTTCCGGCTGTTCGAGCCCGCGGAGGTCAAGGCGCTGATGGAGGCGGCCGGCTTCGCCGCAATCGCCGAGCATTGGGGGACCGGACGCAAGCCCGCCCGCTTTTGCTGCTTGAGCGGCGAGCGGGTCGATGCGAACGCTTGAGCCATGGAAGACCCGCTCGATCCCGACTTCGCTTATTTGTTCGAACCGACGGCCCGGCCGCCCTGCCAGCTCTACCTGATCTCCCCGCTCGACCCCGGCGGGGATTTTCCGGAGCGGCTGGAGCGCGCCCTGGCCGGCGGTCCGGTCGCGGCCTTCCAGTTCAGGGTGAAGGGCGTGGACCAGCACGAGGCGGCGCGTCTTGCCGGTCCGCTCCAGCGGATCTGTGAGGCCCGCGAGGTCGCCTTCATCGTCAACGACGACATGGGGCTCGCCAAGAGGCTCGGCGCCGACGGAGTCCATCTCGGCCAGGGCGACGGC
>JASLBD010000132.1 GCA_030146745.1 Allosphingosinicella sp.
TCTCCGGCGCTCGAAAAACCCCTTCACCGCGCTTCGCGCGGTCCCCCTCCCCCGCAAATCCGGGGGAGGAAATTAGAGGATCAGGGCCGAGGCAGCCCCACGTCCTTGAAGTTGAGCCGCTTCGCGATCCGGTAATCGGCGACGGCGACGATGAAATAGCCGATCGCCCAGTGCAGCCTGTTCAGCCATGTCCGGTTGCGGCGGTGGCCTTCGAGGGTGATCGGCTCCGAGCTCGCCACCTCGCCGTCGACGAAGCGCCGCATCGCCGCCGCGAAGGCGGGGTCGTCGATCCGGAGCATCATCTCCAGGTTGAGGAACAGGCTTCGCATGTCGAAATTGGCCGAGCCGATATGGACGACGTCGCCGACGACGAAGAGCTTGGTGTGGAGCTTGGTCGGCCGGTATTCGAAAATCTCGACGCCCCGCTTCAGAAGCCACCAATAGGTGCTGCGGGCGGCGGCGATGGTGGCGTTGTTGTCGGATTTGGAGGCGGTGACGATTCGCACCTGGCCGCCGCGGCGGCAGATTCCGGAGAGGCGGCGAAGCATTCCCAGGCTCGGCGCGAAATAGGCGGCGACGAGATCGAGCCGGCGGGCGCTGCGCATGTCCCGGCGAACGGCGCGCGCCCAGGGGCTGAGCCGCCGCGAGGGGCCGCCGAACAGCCAGTGCAGCGGACCCTGGGTAACGCTGCTCTGCTGGAGCAGCCGGCGGATTTCGCGGACCTTGGCGTCGGGGTTCTGGGCCCAGTGCATGAGCCTATCGAAATAGCCGGCGAGGCAGGCGACGGAAGCGCCCTCGACCCGCAGCCCGATGTCGCGCCAGGCGCCCGATTCGACGGTACCGAAATAGTCGTCGGAAATGTTGAAGCCGCCGATGATCACCCGCTCGTCGTCGGCCAGCGCCAGCTTCTGGTGGTTGCGAAGCAGATAGCGGCGGCCCAGTTTCGGGCTGAACTGGCAGAAGGCGATCCCGGCCGACTCGAGCGGCCGGAAGAAGTCGCGATTGGCGGTGGAGCCGAAGCCGTCGACGAGAAGCGACACTTGGACGCCCCGGCCGGCGGCGGCGATCAGGGCATCGCGCACCCGGGTGCCGGAGGAGTCGTCCATGAACATGTAATAGAGGAAGCGAAGGCTCTCCTTCGCGCCGCCGATCAGCTCCAGCAGGGCGTCGAGCCGCTCCGGCCCGTCGGCGAGCAGGGTCAGGCGATTGCCCGCCACCTCGAGCGAAAGACCCGGCCGCTCCCCTGCTACTTCCGCCATCGAAGGGTGCATGGGAGCCTCGGGCGGGGAGAGCAAGCCTTTCGCGCAAGCTGCTTCCCGGCGAAGGCCGGAACCCGGTTCCGACTCGGCTCCGGACCCGGCCTTCGCCGGGAGCACCCGAGGTTCGGTCGCCTCGAAATCATTGACTTTCGGCCCCCTCGTCCGTATCTCCCCGGTTCCCCCCAGCAATGGTGTCAAGCGGAGCAGCTGTTCATGGCGCGCGTTACCGTCGAAGATTGTGTCGACAAGATTCCCAACCGGTTCGACCTTGTGCTGCTCGCGGCCCAGCGGGCGCGGCAGGTCTCGGGCGGAGCCGAGCTCACCATCGACCGCGACCGCGACAAGAATCCGGTCGTCGCCTTGCGCGAGATCGCCGAAGAGACGGTGAAGCCCAAGCATCTCGAGGAAGCCCTGATCTCGGGACTTCAGCGGGTCCAGGTCGACGACGACGAGGCTCCGGACGAGGTCGGCTCGCTCTCCGCTTCGGCCGAAGCGCTCCGGCTCACGGCGGCCGCCCCGCCGCGCAACAACAATGCCGGCGGCGATTACGAATAATCCTTCTGAGAGCGGCTACGCTCTCTTCGACACGGCGATAGGCCGCTGCGCCCTCGTGTGGCGCGGCGGCCTTGTCGTTGGTGCGGCCCTCCCCGAGGCTTGCGACGAAAAAGCGCGCGAGTCGCTGTCCCGGCGCTTCCCCGGCGCCGTCGAGGCCGATCCGCCACCCTTCGCCGCCGAGGCGATCGCGCGCATCGAGAGCCTTCTGGCCGGCGGCAAGACCGATATCGGCGCCATTAAGATCGATCCGGGAGGCTCGGCGTTCGAGCGCAACGTCTGGCAGGCGGCGCGCCGAATCCCGTGCGGCGAGGTCCGAAGCTATGGCGACCTGGCCCGCGAGATCGGCGCTCCCGGCACCGCCCAGGCGGTCGGCCTCGCGCTCGGCCGCAACCCGGTGCCGATCGTCATTCCCTGCCACAGGGTCCTGGCGGCCGACGGACGGAGCGGCGGCTTCTCCGCGCCGGGCGGGGTCGCCACCAAATTCCGGATCCTGGAGATAGAGGGCGCGCGCCGGCCGGGCGAACCGGAGCTTTTCGAATCGCTGCCGCTGCGGGTGAAGCCGGTTTAGCCCGTCGTCCCAGCGAAGGCTGGGACCCCAGCGAGAATCAGGCTCCGAGTCTTTCACTCCCCGGGGCCCCAGCCTTCGCTGGGGCGACGATCAGGCCGCGCTGGCCTCGCGGTCGAGCTCGTCGCGGTCGATCCATTCCATGTCGCGCAGGCTGAGCGGCCGCCCGTCGGCGGACTGGACGATCATCGGGGCGATCGGCTGGCGGGTATAGCGGTCGACCAGCACCGGGTTGCTGGGATGGCCGGAAATCCACCGTTCGCCCCATTGCCGAAGCGAAAGCAGGACTGGAAGAAGGTCGCGGCCCTTCTCGGTCAGCCGGTAGGTGACCTTGCGGCGATCGGCCGGATCGGGGTCGCGCCGCAAGATGCCGTGCTCGACCAGCCGTGCGAGCCGGTTGGAGAGGATGTTGCGGGCGATTCCCAGATTGGCTTGGAATTCCTCGAAATGCCTCAGCCCGTTGAACGCGCCGCGCAGGATCAGGAACGACCAGCGCTCCCCGACCACCTCGAGAGCGGCGCCGATGCCGCATTCCGCGAACACCTCCCGCAATTGCTCCGCACGGCTCATGCGCCGACCTTAGCTTTTTTCATCGCTGCAACATAAGAGACAATTTTCCAGTTGCATACTAAAACTGGGCTGCCTACTAAGTTGCATATCGCAACTGAACGGAGTCCCGTCATGAGCCGGCAACTCACCTCCTTATTGCTTGCCTTCTTCCTCACCGTCTCGCTGTTCGGCGGCACCGCCTTCGCCGGCGGAACGCAATATCGGGCCGAGCCCGCCGCTCCCCCGGCGGCAGGGCGGCTGGTCGTCAAGGGCATCGTCTGGAAATGCGGCGCCGGCGGCTGCGTCGCACCGCAAGGCGCCAGCCGCCCGGCCGTCGACTGCTCCGCCCTCGCCCGCGAAGTCGGGCTCCTGCGCAGCTTCACCGTCGCCGGACGGCCGCTGGACTCGGCCGCGCTCGGAAAGTGCAACGCCCGCGCCCGTTAGCTCGAGCGGCTCGACCGTTCCAATACCGTTCGGGCTGAGCCTGTCGAAGCCCCTTCCTGTCTCTTCGATCGCAACCAGAAGGAAGCCCTTCGTCAGTCTCGGGGCGAACGGAGCGAGGCTCGGACCCCGTCAAAAGCAATTCCCTGTCCCGATTACCGTTGCATCGCAGCACCGCCCCACCCAATGTTGGAGCGGTGCTTCGACAATATGAACTCCTCGAGAAAGTAAGGGCCTACGACCCGGACGCCGACGAGGCGATGATCAACCGCGCCTATGTCTTCTCGATGAAGGCGCATGGCTCGCAGAAGCGGGCGTCGGGCGATCCCTATTACAGCCATCCGATCGAGGTGGCCGGAATCCTCACCGATCTCCATCTCGACGACGAGACGATCGTCACCGCAATCCTCCACGACACGATCGAGGATACGGTCGCGACTCCCGAGGAGATCGAGAAGAGCTTCGGCAAGAACGTCGCCCGGCTGGTCGACGGGGTGACCAAGCTCTCCAAGATCGAGGCGCAGAGCGAGAACCAGCGGGCCGCGGAGAACCTCCGGAAATTCCTCCTCGCCATGTCCGACGACATCCGCGTGCTCCTCGTCAAGCTCGCCGACCGTCTCCACAACATGCGCACCCTCCACTTCATCTCGAGCGCCGAGAAGCGGCGCCGGATCGCGCGCGAGACGATGGACATCTACGCGCCTCTGGCGGAGCGGATCGGCATGTACGAGTTCATGACCGAGATGCAGACGCTGGCATTTCGGGAGCTTGAGCCCGACGCTTATGCCTCCAAGTCCAAGCGGCTGGAGCAGCTCCACAGCGGCGACGGCGACCTCATCGAG
>JASLBD010000167.1 GCA_030146745.1 Allosphingosinicella sp.
GCCGCCGAAGCCGAAGACCGGGCCGCCCATAGATTCGATCGCGACGTTGCCGGCCAGGATGAAGAGATCGGCCCAGCTGATGTGCCTGCCGTATTTGCGCTTGATCGGCCAGAGCAGGCGCCGCGCCTAGTCGAGATTGCCGTTGTCGGGCCAGGAGTTCAATGGCGCGAAGCGCTGCTGGCCGCTGTTGGCGCCACCCCGCCCGTCGGCCGTGCGATAGGTGCCCGCGGCGTGCCAGGCCATGCGGATGAAGAGCGGCCCGTAATGGCCGTAATCGGCCGGCCACCAGGGCTTGCTGTCGGTCATAAGCGCCTTGAGGTCGTCCTTGAGCGCCCGGTAATCGAGTCCGTTGAACGCTTCGGCATAGTCGAAGTCCGCGCCCATCGGATCGGGCGAAAGGCCGCCCTGGTTGAGGATCTCGAGCGGCAGCGACTCCGGCCACCAATCGCGGTTGGTCCGGCCGAGCAGCGAGCGGACCGTCGTCGGCCGGTCCACCGGGCATCCGCCCATCTCACCCGTTTTCACGTCCATGATCCTGACCTCTCCTTTGTTTTGAACGGCACTAGGCGTTGGGCGTCATCGGAGGAAGCGAGGAAAACCGCTCAGATCGAGTGGGAAAATCGATCACCGAAGGCAGCCTGGCCGCCCCCGGCGCCTTCGGCCTCCGTTTCGGCCGAACTTACAACCGCTTCGGATTAAACGGGATTCGTAATGGCGGCCGAGTCCTGTTCCATTGGCGTTCTGATTCGGGGGATTGGGCATGAAGCGCAAATACGGGTCGTTCCTGGTCGCCACGGGCGCGGCCGTCGTGGCCGCGTCGGCGGCGATGGCGGCCGAGACGATCGCCTACAGCTACGACGCCCGCGGGCGGCTGGTGAAGGTCGAGCGGACCGGAACGGTCAACAACAACGTCACCACCAACTACACGCTGGACAAGGCGAACAACCGCACCACCGTGACCACAACGGGCTCGCCCAACCCGCCGCCGCCGTAAGGATGGGCGCAACCGACTAGGCTCCCGGCGAGCCGACCGCGAAATTTTTTCGGAGACGAGAGATGAAGACGACGTCCTTGCGGGCGCGAGCCCTGTCCTGCGCGCTGCTCGCCGGCACCGCTTATTGCGGCCTCGCCGCCGCTCCGGCGGCCGCCCAGACCAGCCCCACCTTCCGCAACCTCGATTCCAACGGGGTCGACCTGGTGCGCGGCGACTTCCTGACCAGCTTCGCGGAAGGCTCGATCGGCTCGGGCGAGGCGGAGCTCGCGCTTCTTCGGATGCTCGGCGCCACCGGAACCAACGGCACCAAGGGCTCGAGCCAGTTCGACCATATCCTGCTCCACGTGGCGTCGACCGGGACCTATGTCGATTTCGGCTCGCGCAACGACAAGTTCCCGGGCTCGGAAAGCCGGGGCGCGACTCTTTCGGGAAGCGGCAAGAATTATCAGTATGGAGCCCCCGACGGCACCGTCATCGCCTTCGGCAACCCGACCACGGGCCTCGTCGACTACACCAATTTCTGCGACGGCAGCGGCACCCAGGCCAATTGCATTCTGGTTCCGACCTCGATCACCTCGCCGGACGGCAAGGCGGTGAACCTGACCTATCAATTCTGGAAGCAATGCCAGCGCCGCTACCAGATCACCGACCCGATCGACTGCACCTACACGCCGCGGATCTCGCGCGTCTCGAACAGCTACGGCTATGCAATCGCCTTCAGCTACGCCGCGGCCGCGGGCAGCGGCTACTCGCAGCCGCCGGCGGGCTTCGATCAGCGCACCGTCGCAAGCTTCACCAACTCCGCGGCGGGAACCACCCCGCTCGCCAGCGTCTCCTATTCTTATCCGTCGGCAGGCGTGACCGACATCACCGACACAGGCGGGCTGGTCTGGCGGGTGACGAGCGGGTCGACCAACTATGCGGTCCGCCGCCCCGGCGCCTCGACCGACACGCTCAGCGCGAACCTCAGCGGCGGGATCGTCACGTCGGTGACCAACACCGGAGTCGCCACCAGCTATTCGCGAAGCGTCAGCGGCTCGACCGCGACGATGACGATCACCAACGCGCTCAGCCAGGTTTCGACAATGGTATCGAACCTGACCACCGGCCGCCCGACCTCCGTCACCGACCCGCTCTCCCGGACCACCGCCTATCAATATGACACCAGCGGGCGGCTTACCCGGGTGACGGCGCCGGAAGGCAATTACACCGCCTATACCTACGATTCGCGGGGCAACGTCACGCAGACCGAGACGGTCGCGAAACCGGGCTCAGGCCTGCCCCCGATCGTCACTTCGGCGAGCTACGATTCGACCTGCTCGAACCCGCTGACCTGCAACAAGCCCAACAGCACCACCGATGCGCGCGGCAACGTCACCGACTATACCTACGATCCCACCCACGGCGGCGTCCTGACGGTGACGGCCCCGGCGCCGACCTCCGGCGCCGCCCGCCCTCAGACCCGCTATTCCTACACCCTGACCAACGGGGAATATAAGCTGACCGGAGTCTCGCAATGCCAGACCCTTTCGAGCTGCACCGGCACGGCGGACGAGGTGGTGACCGCGGTCGCCTACGACATCAACGGCAACGTCAGCTCCACCTCGAGCGGCAACGGCGCCGGCACCCTCACCGCCGCGAGCGCGATGACCTACGACTGGCTCGGCAATCTCCTCACCGTAGACGGCCCGCTCTCCGGAACGGCGGACACGACCCGGCTGCGCTACGATGCCGGGCGGCGGGTGGCGGGCGCGGTCTCGCCGGACCCGGACGGCGGCGGCACCCTCAAGCACCGGGCGGTTCGCAACACCTACACCAACGGCCTCCTCACCAAGTCGGAGCAGGGCAATGTCAACAGCCAGTCGGACGGCGACTGGGCGGCCTTCTCGAGCCTCGAGGAGGCGCAGACCGATTACGATTCCCATGCGCGGCCGGTCGTTCAGCGGCTGGTCTCCGGGGGCACGGCCTATGCGCTCACCCAGACAAGCTACGACGCCCTCGGCCGGCCCGAATGCACGGCGCAGCGGATGAACCCGGCGGCCTTCGGCTCGCTCCCCTCCTCGGCCTGCACGCTCGGAACGAGCGGCAGCCACGGCCCCGACCGGATCGTCAAGACCTTCCGCGATGCGGCCGGGCAGGTGACCAAGACGACCAGCGCGCTCGGAGTGACCGGGGTCGAGGCGAACGACGCCATCGCCACCTACACGTCGAACGGGCTCGTCCAGACCCTGACCGACGCCGAGAACAACAAGACCACCTACGTCTACGACGGCCACGACCGGCTCTCGCAGACTCAATATCCCAGCGCCACCAAGGGCGCGGGGACGAGCAACGGCGCCGACTATGAGCAGCCGACCTACGAGAATACCGCGGGCGGCGCCCGCACCTCGGGGGCGGTCACGGCCTTCCGCAACCGCGCCGGGGAGTCGATCGGGTTCACGCTCGACGCGCTCGGGCGGGTGACGGCGAAGAATTTGCCCGGAAGCGAGCCGGACGTGACCTACGGCTACGACCTGCTGGGGCGGATCACCTCGGCCGCTCAGACCGGCAACAGCCTGTCCTTCACCTACGATGCCCTGGGCCGCAACCTCACCCAGGCGGGCCCGCACGGCACCCTGACCTCCACCTGGGACATTGCCGGCCGCCGCACCCGGATCACGCATCCGGGCGGCTTCTACGTCGACCAGGATTATCTGGTCACCGGCGAGATCTGGAAGATCCGCGAGAACGGCGCCACCTCGGGCGTCGGGGTGCTCGCCACCTACGGCCATGACAATCTCGGCCGCCGCTCATCGCTGACCCGCGGCGACGGCTCGGTGCTGAGCTACGGCTACGACGCGGTGTCGAGGCTCACCAGCCTGGCCGACAATCTGGTGGGAACCGCCCACGACCAGACATTGGGCTTCACCTACAATCCGGGCTCGCAGATCGCGAGCAACACGCGCTCGAACGACGCCTACGCCTGGACCGGCCACTACAACGTCAGTCGCGGCTATACGGCGAACGGCCGCAATCAATATACCGCCACGGGCTCGATCGCTCCGACCTACGACGCCAAGGGCAACCTCACCTCCGCCGGGGGCACGACCTATACCTATACGTCCCAGAACCTCCTGACCTCGGCCAGCGGCGGTATCGCGCTGACCTACGATCCGGCAATGCGGCTCTACCAGACGTCGGGCGGAAGCGCGGGAACCACCCGGCT
>JASLBD010000242.1 GCA_030146745.1 Allosphingosinicella sp.
CGGCGGCCAGAATCCTGAACCTCTCGACGTGGCGGGCATGAACCGCAAGAACAAGGTGGGTGCCTGATGACCGACAATCGCCAATCCCTCGCCGATCTGGGCGAGCTGACCGGCGCCGCCGCGGCCGCGCCGCCCGCCGCCCCCGAAGCCGAGGCCGCTCCGGCCGCGGACTCTTCGGCCGCCGAAGCTCCGGCCCCCACTGGCAGGCCGGTCGAAGCCGCCGACGACCAGGGCGTCTCGACCCAGGGCCCGCAGATCCAGGCCGTGCTCCGCGAGCAGCAGCTCGACAAGCAGGGCCGAGCCTACGCCACCGGCCGCCGCAAGGACGCGGTCGCCCGCGTCTGGCTGAAGCCCGGCTCCGGCAAGATCATCGTCAACGGCCGCGACCAGGAAGTCTATTTCGCGCGGCCGACCCTTCGACTGATCATCAACCAGGTGTTCGACGTGACCGAGCGCCGCGGCCAGTATGACGTGATCGCGACGGTCAAGGGCGGCGGGCTTTCCGGCCAGGCCGGCGCCGTCCGCCACGGAATCTCGACCGCTCTCACCCGTTACGAGCCGGAGCTCCGGACGACGGTGAAGCGCGAGGGCTTCCTCACCCGCGATCCGCGAGTCGTCGAGCGCAAGAAGTACGGCAAGGCCAAGGCCCGCCGCAGCTTTCAGTTCTCGAAGAGGTAAAGATACGTCGTCCCGGCGCAGGCTGGGACCCCGGCGGGTGAAGGGCGCCGCTTTCTTCACCCCTGGATGCCAGCCTTCGCTGGCATGACGGTGACCTGACGGCTCAAGAGGGGCCGGTGCGAGAGCGCCGGCCCCTTTCTTTTTGAGCGATACGATCCTCCCCTCCGCGCGCGCCAAGCTTGTGGACGGACCGTTCCTGGCGCATCACCGGCGCCATGCGACCGATCCTGCCGTTCCTTGTCCTGTGCCTTCCCGTCGCGCTTGCGGCGAAGCCGGCTCCGCCCGCGCTCGCCGGCCCGTTCCTGAGCCCGATGGGCGAGCCCTTCCGCTCGGACCGGCCCGGCGCCGACAATATCGGCAGATGGTTCGCGGCCGCGGACCGCGACGGCGACGGAGCCCTGACCCTCGCGGACCTGAACGAGGATGCGAATCGCTTCTTCGTCCAGCTCGATTCCGATCGCGACGGCGAGCTCGAAATGGCCGAGATCGCCCGCTACGAGAATGAGATCGCTCCGGAAGTCCAGGTCGGGCTGCAGATGCGCAGCACCGGCGTCGGCGACTGGCGGGGCGGCCGGCGCAAGCGGGTGATCGTCTATGAGCGGGGCCTGGACGGAGCCGGCCGCTTCTCCTTCCTCAACATCCCCCACCCGGTGATGGCGGCCGATTTCGACATGAACCGCGGAGTCTCGAGCGACGAGTTCGCGCAGGCGGCGGCGGAGCGGTTCGGGCAACTCGACAAGGATCGCGACGGCCGCCTCACCCGCGCCGAGCTTCCTGCGCTGCCTTTGCCCCGCCTGCGCCGCCCCCGGGACGGGAAGGACGATCCGAAGCGAAGGCCGATCGGCAATCCGACGGACTAGTCTGTGGCCCTGGAGTGCCCCAGGGCCTTGCCCAGCGCGGCTTCGATCCCGTTCAGGTCATAGGGTTTGCGGACGATCTCGAAGTCGGCGCCCGCCACTCCGACGATCTCCTCGCTGTAGCCGCTGGCGAGCAGGACCGGCAGGGCCGGATCGCGCTCGCGCGCCAGCCGCGCCAGCTCGACCCCGCTCATGCCCGGCATGACCACGTCGCTGAAGAGAATTTCGACCGACTCGCTCTCCAGCCGCTCCAGCGCCTCCTCGCCGGATGCCGCGGTGAGGACCCGGTAGCCGAGTTCGTCGAGCAGATGGCAGGCGAACTCCCGAACATGATCGTTGTCCTCGACGAGGAGCACGCTCAGCCCGCTCGGCGGCTTCTCCACGCATGCCGCGGCGGCCGGACGCCGGACGGCCTTTGCGGTCGCCGGAAGGATGATTCGAACCGCCGTCCCCTCGCCCGGCGCCGACCGGATCACGGCGCGGCCGCCGGCCTGCGCGGCGAAACCGTGGATCTGCGAGAGGCCGAGGCCGGTCCCCTCGCCGACCGGCTTGGTGGTGAAGAAAGGCTCGAAGGCGCGGTCGAGCACCTCGGCGCTCATCCCGCTTCCGGTGTCGGCGACTTCGACCATCACCTCGCCGCCGCCCTCGCCGGGGAGGTGGCGGGTGGTCAGGGTCAGAGTGCCGCCCCCGGGCATCGCATCGCGAGCGTTGAAGGCGGCATTGAGCAGGGCCGTCTCGAGCTGGGCGAGGTCGACCTCGACCGGGGGCAAAGAGGCAGCGAGGTCGAGCCTGACCTCGAACTGCCCGCCGAGCGTCCGGCCGATCATCTCGGCGAAGGCGTCGAGGTGCAGGTTGAGATCGGCCACTTCCGGCTTCAGCGCCTGCCGCCGGCCGAAGGCGAGCAGATGGCTGGTCAGGGTCGAGGCGCGGTCGGCGGTATCGAGGATCGCCTGGAGGTAGCGGGCCCTTTTCTCCTCGGTGAGACCGGGCCGGGTGAGTAGCTCGGCGGAGCCGCGGATGACGGTCATCAGATTGTTGAAATCGTGAGCGACCCCGCCGGTCAGCTCGCCCAGCGCCTGCAGCTTCTGCGACTGGAACAGGGCCGCCCGCGCTTCCTCCAGCTCTTCATTGGCCCTTTTGCGCTCGGTGATGTCGCGCGTGATCTTGGCGAAGCCGAGCAGGGTGCCGTTCTCGTCGTGGATGGGGTCGATGACCACGCTCGCATAGAAGCGGCTGCCGTCCTTGCGCAGCCGCCAGGCCTCCTTCTCATATTTGCCCTCGGCGAGCGCGGTCGCGAGGGCGCGCCGGGGCTCGCCCGCCGCCCGATCCTCCTCCGTGTAGAAGCGGGAGAAATGCCGGCCGACGATCTCGTCCGCCTTGTAGCCCTTGATCGCCTCCGCGCCCGTGTTCCAGTTGGTCACGGTGCCGTCCGGATCGAGCATGTACAAAGCGTAGTCCTTGACGCCCTGGACGAGCGTCCGGAAGCGGCGCTCGCTCTCCTGAAGGGCCAAAGCGGCCCGGCGCTTCTCGGTGTCGTCGCGGGTGATCTTGGCGAAGCCGAGCAGCTTGCCTTCGTCGTTCCGGATCGGGTCGAGCACGGCGTTGACCCAGAACCGGGTGCCGTCCTTGCGCAGCCGCCAGCCTTCCGCCTCGAACCGCCCCTCCGCCGCCGCGGTCCGGAGCGCGTGGGCCGGAACGCCCGCCTCCCGGTCCTCCTCGGTGAAGAAGGTCGAGAAATGGCGGCCGATTATCTCCTCCGCCTCATAGCCCTTGAAGCGCCGGGCTCCGGGGTTCCAGGTGGCGACATAGCCGTCGGAGTCGAGCATGTAGATGGCGTAATCGGTGACCGAGTTGACGAGCAGCTGGAAGCGCTCTGCCGTGACATGGATATCGAAGCGGGTACCGTCAGCCATCCAGCAACCTGCGGAAGGGGG
>JASLBD010000262.1 GCA_030146745.1 Allosphingosinicella sp.
GGCAATGACCGCGCTCGGAATGTCGGATGGGACGATCGGGGGAGTGCCGAGCTTTCCCCGGACGGCGATGTCCGACGGCGCCTCGCCCATCAGCAGGGCGAGGCCGCTGGCCAGCTCGGCCCGGCGGCGATCCAGATCGTCCATGTCGGAGCGGATGGTCGCGATCTCGGCCCGGGCGCGGTTCACCGCCAGCCGGGTCGCGAGGCCGTTGCGCTCGCGCTCCTCCAGTATTTTCAGAGCCGCGCCCTGATCGTCCGCCGCCTTCGCCAGGATCGAGCGCTCCTCGTCGAGCGCGCCGATCTCGAAATAGGTCTGGACCGTGTCGGCCTCCACGAGCAGCCGCGCATGGCGGAGCAGGTCCGCGCTTGCCGCGGCGTCCAGGCGGGCCGCCTTTTTCCCTTTGGACAGCCTGCCGAGCAGGTCGATCTCATAGCTGAGGCTGGCCCCCGAATTGATCAGGCTGCCGCCGCGGCCGGCCTCGTTGACCAGCGCGCCGGTGCGCTGCGACGCGCTGCCGCCGCCGCCGATCTGTGGATTGCGGGCCGCGGCCGCGCCGCGCAACAGGGCCCTCGATTTTTCGAGCCGCGCCGCCGCTTCCTGGATGCTGCCGTTGCTCTTGCGGGCCTTCTCGACGAAGCCGTCGAGCACGGGGTCGTTGAAGATCTTCCACCAGGCCTCGTCGGCGAGGCTGACCGCCGGGACGGTCGCGGCCGGATAGCGGTCGGCGGCGTTGAAGCGCTCGGGGACGGCGGGCTTGGGCAGGTCGGGAGCGCGGGACTTGGCCGCCTGGACCGGGCTCAACCCGACAAGGAGCAGGACCAGCCAGATCCCTGAATGTCTTGCCCTGAAGCTCGGAGCCATCATGCCCTGCTGCTCTTCACGAAGTGACGCTGAACTGAACAGTATAGCCACCCAGCCGAAGCTGGATGGCTACACATCTGGCGATGGCGCTCGGACTGCGTGAACAGCCTGACGCCATCAACCTACCACTTAGTAGTAGACGCTGCCGCCGCAACGGCCGCTGCCGCCGCAACGATCGGCATAGACGTCGGTGCTGCCGCCGCAACGGCCGCCGCAACGATCGATCATGCCGGCGCGAACCCTGGATTTGATTTTCATGTTGGCTTCCTCTCATGTTTTGCGCGGATTGCGCATTATCCGGCCAGCCCGGAGGCCGGTCGAATTTCTTTGTCTACGTCTTAGACGTAGTAGGTCTTGCTGCCGCCGCAGCGGGTGCTGCCGCCGCAACGATCGGCGATGATGCCGGCGCGAACCTTGGTCTTGATCTTCATGTCAGCTTCCTCTCATGTTTTGTGCGATAGCGTAGTATCCGGCCTGCCCGGAGGCTGGCCGGATACCTTTGTCTACGACTTAGACGTAGTAGACGGTGCTGCCGCCGCAGCGGGTGCCGCCGCAACGATCGGAGATGATGCCGGCGCGAACTTTGGTCTTGATCTTCATTTTAGCTTCCTTCCACGTTTTACGCTTCACTGCGCAGTATCCAGCAGGCCCGGAGGCCGGCCGAATTCCTTTGTCTACGACTTAGACGTAGTAGACGGTGCTGCCGCCGCAGCGGGTGCCGCCGCAACGATCGGAGATGATGCCGGCGCGGACTTTGGTCTTGATCTTCATTTTAGCTTCCTTTTCATGCTTTTGCGCGATTTGCGCAGTATCCGGCCGGCCCGGAGACCGGCCGGATACCTTGTCTACGTCTTAGACGGCGTAGACGGTGCTGCCGCCGCAGCGGGTGCCGCCGCAACGAGTGACATAGCCAGCGCGGATTTTGGTCTTGATCTTCATTTTAGCTTCCTCTCATGTTTTGCGCTTCATGCGCAGTATCCGGCCGGCCCGGAGACCGGCCGAATTCCGTTACCTACTCAGACGAGGTAGGTGGTGCTGCCGCCGCAGCGGGTGCCGCCGCAACGAGTGACGTAGCCGGCGCGAACTTTGGTCTTGATCTTCATTTTAGCTTCCTTCCACGTTTTGCGCTTCATTGCGCATTATCCGGCCGGCCCGGAGGCCGGCCGAATTCCTCGATTACGACTTAGACGGCGTAGACCGTGCCGCCGCAACGGTCATAAGTGCCGCCGCAACGAGTGCTGCCGCCGCAACGGTCGTAGGTGCCGCCGCAACGATCGGCGAGACGGCCGGCGCGAACATTGGATTTGATTTTCATTCTGGCTTCCTTTCAGATTTTGCGCTTCATCGCGCAATATCCCGCCGATCCGAAGACCGGCTGAATATTTAGCTGCGGCTTAGTAGTAGACGCTGCCGCCGCAACGGGTCGATCCGCCGCAACGATCCGTACCGCCGCAACGGGTGGTGGTGTCGTCGGTCCGGAGGAGGCCAGCGCGAACATTGGTCCTGATTTTCATGTTGCTTCCTTCACGTTTGCGCATTGCGCGCTATTCGTCGGACCCATATCCGCCGAATTCTGGGGGTCGGGCCTCCCGCTTTGGCCGCCCGGCTGAGCCGGACATTGCGCCAGTGGGCGGGAGGCCGTCCTGTAGGCTTAGACTTCGTAGGTGGTGATCCCGCCGCAACGGGTGCAGCCGCCGCAACGATCGATCACGGCGCCGCAACGATCGGTGGTAGAAGCGCAACGGCCGGCACGGATGTTGGTCTTGATCTTCATGATAATTCCTTCCACGTCCTGCGCAGGTTGCGCATCACCCGGCAGAGATCCGCCGAATCTTGTCGGTCGCGCCCCGTGCCCTGGTCTGCCGCCCGGCTTGAGCCGGAGATGGAGCCAGCGGGCGGGAGGCCCGGCCCAAAGCCGTCAGGGGATATCGTACCCGCTGTCGAAGTAGGTGCTGCCGCCGCAACGGTCGGTGCCGCCGCAACGCGTGCCTCCGCAACGGGTGGTGTAGCCGGCGCGAACCTTGGTCTTGATTTTCATGTTGGCTTCCTCTCACGCTCTCATGTCTGCGCGTGTGCGCAAGATCGGACCGACTTCGTCGGCCCGACCCGTTCATTAGAGCTTGTAGGTCGTCGAACCGCCGCAGCGGGTGCCGCCGCAGCGAGTGACGTAGCCAGCGCGGACTTTGGTCTTGATCTTCATGTTGGCTTCCTTCCACGTTTGCGCATTCGCGCTTCCTCCGGAGGACCTCGTGTCCGCCGAAGCTTCGTTGGCCGGCACAGCGTGTCGGCCGAGCCGCTTCGTCAGCCTCCCCGAAGCTTGCGCTTCGCCCGGCTGACGAATGAGAGAGAATCCGGGCCCCTTCCGGATGCTGCTCAGACGGCGTAGACGCTGTCGTATTCGTAATAGCGGGTGGTGCCGCCGCAGCGGGTGCTGCCGCCGCAACGGGTAGTGCCGCCGCAACGGTCGTAGCCGGCGCGAATCTTGCTCTTGATCTTCATCTTGGCTTCCTTCCACGTCTTGCGCCTGAAGCGCTTGTTTCGGCGAGAACTTCGTCAGCCTTCGAAATCTGCGCTTCGTTCGACTGAGAAGCGAAAGGCCGTCCGGGGCACTCCCCGGACGGCCTTCAGCCGATTTTAGTATGAGGCATCGAGATAGTAGCGGTCGTCGGTGGCGCCGCCGCAACGATCGGTGCCGCCGCAGCGAGTGCCGCCGCAACGAGTAGTGTAACCGGCGCGGACTTTGGTCTTGATCTTCATTCTGGCTTCCTCACGTTTGCGCCCGAAGGCGCGTCATCCGGCAGACAGTTCGTCCAACGGAATTTCTCTCGGCGCCGCCGCAACGATCCTCACGCCTTCGGTGATGGTGACCTGGTCGACCGTGACGTCGATCGTGACCCCCAGCACCTTCGCGATGTCGTCGATGAGGAACGGCACCTCTTTTCTCTCGTCTTTGGAATCGACGCTCTTGTCGAGGCCGACATAAGTGGCCAGGTCGCGCCCCATGAACGTCCGCTTGGGCTTTTCGCGCCCGAGCAGATTGTTGATCCGGTCCTGCACGTCCAGCGAGACCCGCAGGGCCACCTGGACGAAACTGATGAACCGGCCCAGCCAGTCCGCCAGCTCGGCGAAGAGCTCGTCTCCGTCCGGAAGATCGTGGAAGTGGCGGGCGAAGATCGCCCTGAGCTCTTCCATCGTCTTTTCCGGCAGCGGCGGAACGTTTTCGTATTGCTCCTCGAGCGACGGTTCGGGGAACTTGCCCGTCAGTCCGAAGCCGCACTTCTGGTACATGTCGTTATAGGCGATCAGGCGGCTCTTCCGGAACGCGTCCGATTTGAGCCAGCCCACATCCTGGGTGACTTCGTGGATCTTCTGGGCGCGCTCGCGCAGGCGCGTCAGGGTCGGCGAGTCGGACTTGGTCCAGCCGTTGATGATCTCCCTCAGCTGGGCATGCCCGGCCGTCGAGGTCGGGAAGAGCGAGAAGACGGACCCGAAAGCCTGCAATCCGAGCAAGCCGTAGTCCACAGCCTTGTCGACCTCGTCGAGAGCCGCCTGCACTTCCGGATGGATTGCCTCAGGCCAGCCGCCCTTGGGATCGGCGCGGTCGAGGACGACCGCAAGGAAATCGTCGACCATCGCCGGCGGGCCGGCGCAGACGCCCTGCCCGGTATGGAACGAGAAGTTGCGCTCGGCATATTGATGCGCCTCATGCCCGGTCATCGGGGTCGTTCCCGAGCGGGTCGGCTCGCCGAACGGAACGAACAGCATGTGGTGCATCAGCATCCGCAAGCCGTCGGTCAGCCGGAAGGCCGACGAAAGCGCGGGGTGAAGCTTGCCGTTCTCGACCCGGTTCTCGACCCGCATCACCTGATAGGTGGGAAGCGCCAGAACGCAGACCGTCATCCGCTCGATGTCGCCGACGGTCCAGCCGCGCTCGTCGACCTCGGGGAAGCGCGCCCGGTACGCGTCGCTGACCCGCCGGACGATCACCATCATGTGCCGCCACTGGTCGCGCATGATCCTGAGCGCCGTCACGTTCATCGGAAGATCGGGCTGGTAGCGGGTCCCCGAATAGGTACAGGTCCGCCACAGGGTGGGGCGATCGAGCCGCATCGCCGGCGGGAAGACGTTGGCCTCGCCGACCTGCCGGTTGTCCTGGTCGAGATACATGTGAGCGACCCGGAAGATCGGGATGAAGAGCTCGACATAGCCGGTCTCGAGCGGCTTGCCCGAGATCAGGGTCATGATCTCTTCGCAATCGTCCCACGTCTTGCCGTAGTCGATCCGCGCCGGCATCAGCAGCGTTTCGCGCTCCTCGTGGCGCAGCGCCGCCGGAACATCGGCAACCTCGTCCGCATATTGGAGGACGTCGGCTTCGATCAGATCCTCGAGCATCTGCCGCACGCGAGGCCATTCGTAATCGCCCCACTGGAGAGCGTCGCCGGCCCGGAAGCGCGACTGCTTGCACAGCGTCTCGCCGAAGGAATAGAAAGCGGGATCGTCGAACGCGATTTCTTTGTCGCGATAATAGACCCGCAGCTCCCGCGGAGTCTCCTCGTCTTCCCAATATTGAGTGAAGGCGCCTTTCGAGAGCGGAAAGATCAGCTCATCGTCCTGATGGAGGGCGCGGACGCTGCCAGTATCATCCTCTTCGGATGGTACGCTGCTAAATGCCGTATTTGCGGAACCAGCTGCCGAAGCTTCATTGGAAAGCGTAGACATACGTCGACAATACTCCGTCGAGGCCACGAGCGGGAAAGTCGTTCCCCCGCCGATCCTTTGGGCCGGAAGACTCAGTCGTTGAGTACCTCCGACGTTAGAGACGATAGGCCGGGGACGGACCAACTCAAGCGGATTTGGATCGCACTTCGGATGTATCCGTGGAAACGCTAAGTTGCCTTTGAGGGATACCGGTTACCTAGTGAAAAAACACCGGTTTCGGATCAATAACGACCGTAGTTATACCGCCGCTTGCCGGCCCCCTCCAATCCGCTTAATTTACACCAAATGGGTAGACATTGAAGCGCGACGTTGCAGTGCTTTGATTCTGAAATCTCTTCCCATAAGCTGCGCTCCGGGTGCACCTCTCGTTGCGCCGTGGGATCAGGTGTTCAGAGTGGCTCCGGGGAGAGCGAGTTGACGTTTCAGTTTTCCAAGACAACCCAATCCCTGGCGCTCGACTCACCGCGGATCGTCCTGATCTCCCTGGCGCTCGCGGGGATTGCGCTCGTCGCGTGGCTGCTCTGGTTCGGCTTCGGCAACGTCACCGTCTACGAAGTCTCACGCCAGGCGCGGCTCCAGGTCGGCAGCGCTCCGCGGGAAATCTCGTCCTTGCTGGCCGGCCGCTTGACCGAGGCGCATATCGTGATCGGGCAGAAGGTTCGTGCCGGGGACGTGCTGGTCGAGCTCGATTCGACCCGGCAGCGGTTGCGTCTCGCCGAAGCCCAGGCGCGGCTCCCTCTCTACCCGGCGCGGATCGCGTCGCTGCGGAAGGAGATCGCCTATCTCAGCCGGGTGATGGAGAACGAGCGGCGGTCCACGCAGGCCGCCGTACGGGCCGCCAACGCCCGGCTGCAGGGCGCCGATGCGGCGTCCAGGTTCGCGAACGACAGCGCGGCCCGGATAAGGAACGATGCGGCGACCGGAGGGTCCGCCACCGTCGACGCCGTCCGCGCCGCCGCGGATGCCCGCAAGGCCGAATCGGAGCGGGATATTTCGGCCGCTGAACTGGCCAGGCTCGGAGTCGACGCGAGCGTCACCGCCGATCAGACGCGCGTCCAGATGGAGAGGCTGACCCGCGACCTGCTGGCGACCCAGTCGGAAGCGGCAGCCACGCACGAGTCGATCCAGCAGCTTCGCCTCGAGGTAGCCAATCATCAGATCCGGGCGCCGGTCTCCGGCGTCGTCGGCGAGATGCGCGCGCTCAGCGCCGGAGCCTATGTCGCTCCCGGGCAGAAGCTGGCGACGATCATTCCGCAGGGCGACCTCCTGATCGTTGCCGATTTCGATCCGACCACCGCGCTCGGCCGGATCCGGCCGGGACAGACGGCCCGCTTCCGGCTCGAAGGATTTCCCTGGGTCCAGTTCGGAACGATCGAGGCCACCGCCATCCGGGTCGCCGGCGAAATCCGCGACCAGTCGCTGCGCGCCGAATTCCGGATCAGGCGGGACGCGACCCGGGGCCTTGTCCTTCGCCACGGTCTCCCCGGACGGATCGAGGTCAGGGTGGAGACGGTGTCGCCGGCCAGGCTGCTGCTGCGATCGGCCGGACGGATGACGGAAGGCCCGGAGCCTCGGGCCGGCGCCGCGCGATGAGCCAGGTCGAGGACAAGCCGAAGGAGCGCAGCTTCTTCGCGGTCGAGGTCGTCCAGACGTCGTCGATGGATTGCGGGCCGGCGGCTTTGAAATGCCTGCTCGAAGGCTATCATGTCCCGATCAGCTTCGGCCGCCTGCGCGAAGCCTGCCAGACCGACGTCGACGGGACCTCCATCGACACGATCGAGGAGATCGCCACGGACCTGGGCCTGGTGGCGGAGCAGGCCTTGGTGCCGATCGATCACGTCACTCTCGACAGCGCCGGCATGCTTCCGGCGATCGTGGTCGTGAACCGGGGCGCGGCGCTCCACTTCGTGGTGGTATGGCGCCGCCACGGCCGCTGGCTCCAGGTCATGGATCCCGCCGTCGGCCGCCGCTGGGTCGGCCTTCGCCAGTTCAAGCAGGAGATCCACGCCCACGGGCAAACGGTCGAGATCGCCGACTGGCGAAGCTGGGCGGCCACCGGCGACTTTCTGGACCCGCTCCGGGAGCGCCTGCGACTCATCGGCGCGGGGCCGGCGCTCGTCGAGGAGCTCGTCGCGGAGGCCGTGGCCGATCCGGGCTGGCACCCGCTCGGCGCGCTGGATGCGAGCACGCGGCTCGTTCAGTCGCTCATCGACAACGGCGGCATTCGCCCCGGCGGCGAAGCGGCGGGCGTGCTTCGCGGCCTGATTCGCGAGGCGTCGGAAGGTCACGCCGCCGGGCGGACGGAGACGCTCATCCCCAAGATTTTCTGGTCGGTGAGCGAAGACCAGCCGCCGGGCGTCGCCTCGCCCGGGACGCTCAGGGTCGCCGGCGCGGTCGTGCTCGGCGTCTCCGGACTGAGGTCGAGCGACGCCGGGGCGGCCGAGGAAGGAAGACCGCTCTCGCTCGAGCTTTCGGCGGCGCTTTCCGAAAAGGCGGTGCCGCCGCTCGCGGCCTTGTGGAAGATGCTGCGCGAGGACGGCCTGCTCGCGCCGCTTGCGCTGATCCTCGCCGGAGCCTTCGCGGTGAGCGCGACGATGATCGAGGCGCTGCTGTTTCGCGGCCTCTTCGACATATCCGCGCAACTCGCCTTGCCGAGCCAGCGACTGTTCGCCGCGATCGGGTTGCTCATCTTCGCGACGATCCTGCTCGCGATCGAATATGCGACCGGGCTCGGCACCTTGCGCTGGGGCCGAAAGCTCGAGGCGCGGCTGCGCATGGCGCTCCTGGCGAAGCTGCCGCGCCTCAACGACCGCTATTTCCACAGCCGCCCGATCTCGGACATGGCCGATCGCAATCACAATATTCAGACGGTGCGCGGAGTTCCGGGCCTCGGCCTTCGGCTGATCCAGTCGGTGCTCGAACTGGCGATCACGTTCGCGGGAGTGCTCATCCTCGCGCCGGGCAGCTGGCTGCTGGCGTCATTGCTGGCGGTGATAGCGGTCAGCTTCCCGTTCACCACCCAGCATCTGCTCAACGAGCGAGACCTGCGAGCGCGCAATCACGCGGGAGCGCTCAACAGCTTCTATCTCGACGCCATGCTCGGCCTCGCGCCGGTGCGGGCCCATCGCGCCGAGCGCAGCGTCCAGGGCCAGCACGAAAGCCTGCTGGTCGAATGGTACAAGTCGCTTCGAGGCCTGATCAACCTCACCCTGGCGACCGACACGGTGCAGGCGATTATCACAACCGCCGTGGTCGGCGCGATGCTCCTGATGCATTTCTTCAGCGCCGAGCGAGTCACCGGATCCGATCTGCTGCTCGTCTACTGGACCCTCAAGCTGCCGGCGCTCGGCGCTCAGATCGCCCGGCTGATCCATCAATATCCGGCCCAGCGGAACGTCCTTTCGCGACTGCTGGAGCCGCTTTCGGCGCCCGAAGACCTCGAGCTGACCGAAGAGGAGCGGGCCGCGATTGCGACCCGGCAAAAAGGGCCGGCGTCGAAGGGCATCGCGCTCGAGTTCCACGACGGAAGCGTTCTCGCCGCGGGCCACACCATCCTCCAGTCGGTCGACCTGTCCATCACTCCGGGCGAGCATGTCGCCATCGTCGGCATGTCGGGCGCGGGCAAATCGTCCCTGCTGGGCGTGCTGCTGGGCTGGCACCGGCTGGCCACCGGCCATCTCCTCATCGACGGCAAGCGCGCCCAGGGCCGCGACATCGAAGCGATGCGCCACGAAACCGCGTGGGTCGATCCGGCCATCCAGATCTGGAACCGCTCGCTGCTCGACAACCTGACTTACGCTTCGGACGACGATGCGGCCCTCGCCGTCGGCGACGTCATCGCCGCCGCACGGCTGCGCGGAGTCACGCAGAAGCTCCCGCAAGGGCTGCAGACCTTCCTGGGCGAGGGCGGCGGACTGTTGTCCGGCGGCGAAGGCCAGCGCGTCCGGCTGGCGCGCGCCCTGCTCAGCCCGACCACCCGCCTCGCCCTGCTCGACGAACCTTTTCGAGGCATGGACCGGACCCAGCGCCGCGCCCTCCTCGCCGAGGCGCGGGAGTGGTGGAGATCGGTCACCTTGCTGTGCGTCACCCACGACGTCGCCGAGACCATGGCCTTCGACCGGGTCCTGGTCGTGGAGGACGGCCGGATCATCGAGGACGGCGCCCCGCGGAGCCTGATGGCGCGCCAGTCACGCTATCGCGATCTGATCGATGCCGAGGCGGAGGTCGGCGAGTCTCTCTGGAAAGGCGATTTCTGGAGGCGCCTGTCCCTGGTCGACGGACGATTGAAGGCGAGCGAGAGCCGCTGATGGCCGACCTCGGAATCGAAAAGCTCGCGGCCGAGCCCGATCCCCGGATGATGGAGGCGATGCGCCCGTTCCTCTGGCCGTTCGCCCGGATCGGCGAAGGGATCGAGGAGCTTTCGCGTCGCGCGGGCCTGCGCCCGAAGAGCTCGTCCGATTCGGTAAGGGTGCCGGCCGCGATCGCCGCCGGCAACACGCGCAACCTGTCTGACTGGTTCGATTGGGCGGCCGAGCATCTCGGGATCGAGGCCACTATGATCCAGACTCCGGTGTCCGAGATGCCCGACCTGCTCAGGGCCGGCGTTCCGGCGATTTTCCCGAATGGAATGTACGAGGCTCCGGGAGTCCTGCTTCTGGTGGGATGGCGGCGCGGCCGGCCGCTGATGCTGGCCCCCGATCTGCGGGTCCGTCCCTGCGACCCGGAGCATCTTCGAGGAATGATTTGCTGGCCGCGCGAGGGTCCGCTGATCCCGGAGATCACCCGGCTGGTTCGAGCGACGGGCATCGGCCCCGCGCGCGAGCGGCAGGTCCGTTCCGCAATGCTTCGCGAGCAGCTCGCCCAGTGGCAGGTCGAGCGCATCTGGGTGCTTCGTCTGCCGCCCTCGGCGAGCTTCTGGAAGCAGCTGTCGCACATCGGCGCCTTCAGGAAGGTCGCGGCGATGATGGGCATTTTCGCGGCGAGCTACGTCGCGGAGATCGCCGGCTGGGCGCTGATCGGCTCGGCCGCGCTGGGCGGAAACTTCGACCCCGGCCTGTTCGTGGCCTGGCTTCTGCTCATGGCGACTATGATCCCGCTGGGAACCCTGGGAGGATGGTGGGCGGCGACCCTGGCGCTGGATGCGGGGCGAATCCTCAAGGCCCGGCTGCTTGCCGGAGCGCTTCGGATGTCGTCGGACAGCATCAAGCGGCAAGGCGTCGGCCAACTGCTCAGCCGTGTCGTCGAATCGCAGGCGCTCGAGTCGCTGTCGCTCAACGGCGGCATGTCGCTGCTGCGGTCGCTTCTGGCGCTCGGCTTCGCGGCGTGGATCCTGAGCCAGGGAGTCGCTCCGGCCACCCATCTCCTCCTGCTCGGCGGGTGGACTCTGCTCGCCGTCGTGCTCAGCTGGAATTTCTTCCGCAAGCTGCGCAGGTGGACGATGACCCGCCTCGACATGACCCACGAGCTGATCGAGGTGATGGTCGGGCATCGAACGCGCCTCGCGCAGGAACCGCCGCAGCGCAGCAACGGCGGCGAAGACAGCGCGCTTCAGAACTACCTCAATGTTTCCGGCATGATGGACTGGACGGCGGTGACGACCACTCTTGGAGTGTCGTCGGGCTGGGTCATCGTAGGGCTGATCGGGCTGGTCCCGGCCTTCGTCGGCAATCTGGAAGTGTCCTCGACCGCGATCGCGATCAGCCTGGGGGGGATATTGTTCGCCCAGCGCGCCTTCTCCGGGATCTCCGAAGGCCTCTCCGCCGCTGGCCGAGCCTGGGTCGCATGGGCGCAAGTGGCGCCGATGTTCCACGCGGCCCGCAACAAGACCTCCTCCAAGGCCTACATCACGCTCGAGCAGCTGGAGAACGAGGCGATCCGCATGCCGCTGATCGACGCCCAGGCCCTGTCCTTCGCCTATCCTTCGAGCAACGAGACCGTCATCGAAGCCACCGACCTCCTCATCGCCCATGGCGACCGGATCTTGCTCGAAGGCTCTTCGGGCGGGGGCAAATCGACGCTGGCGGGGCTTCTCACGGGGCTCAATACGCCCAAATCGGGCCTGTTGCTGCTCAACGGCCTCGACCGCCACACGCTGGGCGACGATTGGCACCGGCTCGCCACCTCGGCGCCGCAGTTTCACGAGAACCACATCCTCTCCGGCTCGGTCGCGTTCAACCTGCTGATGGGAAAGCAATGGCCGCCGCCCGTCGTGGACGTCGCGGAGGCCCAGACGCTTTGCGAGGAGCTCGGCCTCGGTCCTCTGATCGCCCGAATGCCGGGCGGGCTGAACCAATATGTCGGCGAGACCGGATGGCAGCTTTCGCACGGCGAGCGCAGCCGCATCTTTCTGGCCCGGGCGCTCCTTCAGGGCGCCCATCTGACCGTGCTCGACGAGAGCTTCGCGGCACTCGACCCCGAGACTCTGGCCCTTTGCCTCGATTGCAGCCTCAAGCGCGCGAGAACGCTGATGGTCATTGCTCACCCGTGAGGAAAGACGTCGCTAGAAAAGCTTACCTCCGCACAGGGTCCGGCCCGCTCTACCTCCAGATTGGATATGTTATAACTTGACGAAGAAGGCCGTTATCGGCTTGATGTCGCGGTCGAACGGAGAGGGCCATGCTGCGCATCCTCGGCTATGCAATCTTCGTGTATCTGGTGCTCAAGCTCTGTCGCTTGATGGTGAGGCCGGCTGCCGGAGATGGGGACACCGAAGCGGCCTGGAGAACCGTGATTCGATCAGGCGAGCCGATGCTTTTCATCGGAATATTCGGTTTCGCCGCGATGATCGCGATCTACACCACGTGGTGGGGGCATCGGTTCAAGGAGGGATGGTACACCTACTCGACCGACTGTCATGCCAGGATGGCCGCGTCGCACCATCTTCCCGGCAGGCCGGTGAGATTCGGTTCTTACGGCGCTGCGCAGGCAGCGGCCGGGCATCTAAGGTCCGCCGAGATACACGGGGCTCAGCTCGGATTGCGCAAAGAGATCATCGACAGGAAAGTAGATCAGGCGCGGATTGCCTATTCCCGATATTATACCGTCGTGGCGGCAAGGAACTCCCGACAAGCCGTGGCGGCCTCATTCGACGGCCTGGATCGATGCCTGAGAGGCGAAGGGTCTCCCCGCGGAGAGCTTCTGACGCCGAACGTCTAGGCTGGGCTCGGCATCGGGTCCGCTGAAACATCGTCTTTACTTTGGCTCTTCCTGCCGCTCGACTTTGCCTTGTCAGGCGGCCACCAGCGGGCAAGGCAATCCCGGGACGTCGACCCGGAACTCGAACAGGTCGCCGGCCTGCGGCTGACGCTCGATCTCCCCCGGGGGCAGGAGCTGCCGGGCCGTGGTGGCGTAGACGGTGCGCAAATCCTCGCCGCCGAAGGCGATCTTGGTGATGTTGGCGACCGGGAAGCGGACCCGGCCGATCAGCTCTCCGGCCGGCGAATAGCGGCGCGCCTCCCAGCCGGCGTAGAGGCTGATCCAGACGCAGCCTTCGCTGTCCACGGTCGGGCCGTCGGGATAGCCCTCGGCTGGATCGATCCGCGCGAACGGCCGGGACAGCCCGAGCGCGCCGTCCTCGCCGACATCGGCGGCATCGATCGTGCCCTGGCGGGTGTCGACGAAATAGAGAATCCGACCGTCGGGCGACAAAGCCGGGCCGTTGGTGATCGCGATTCCCTCGATACCGGTCGGAGTGACGGTGCCGCGCTCGAAGCGGTAGAAGGCCCCGGTCCTGGCCGTCTCGCCATTGTCCATCGTCCCGAACCAGAGCCGGCCGGCGAGGTCGACACACCCGTCGTTGAGCCGGTTGTTCGGCCGCTCCGGCTCCATCTCGGCGATCAGGGTGAATCGGCCGGTCGATTCGTCGAAGCGGTGGAGCCCGCTCATCAGCCCGGCCACGAACCCGCCCCC
>JASLBD010000274.1 GCA_030146745.1 Allosphingosinicella sp.
CGGCGGGCCGCCCCGAGCGAACGGGTGAGCAGGGTCGGCGGCATGTAGCGGGCGAAGTCGAGCACCCACATCTTTTCCGGCGCGTTGCGCACGGAGGCCGGGTCGTTGACGACGAGCGTCTCGCCCTGGATTCGCTCGAGCAGGTGGGTTGCGGTGATGTAGCCGAGATCGAAGGGCGGGTCCTGGCGCATCAGGACGACGTCGCAGTCGCGGCCGAGGTCGAGGAGGACGGGCTCGCCGAGCTTATGATGGTTGCCCCGCACCGGCTGCACGGTCACCGGCTGCGCCATCGCCCAGAGGCGGCCTTCCTGGTAACTGAGGTCCTCGGCCCGGTAATAATACAGGGCGTGGCCGCGCCTTTGCGCGCCGAGCATGATCGCGAAGGTCGAATCCCCTTCGATGTTGATGCCCTCGATGGGGTCCATCTGGACGGCGACGTTGAGGCTCATGGCGCGCGCTTAGCGGGGCGGGGCGGCGCTGTCATCCATGCCAGATATTGGCCATGTGCCGGGGCAGGCGGCGCGGAACGATGAAGACGGCGTCGAGGCGGATGTCGTCGCCGGCCCGGGCGTAGCGGTGGGCGAGCGCCTCGGCGGCGGCGGCGACCCGCCTAAGCCGCCATTCGTCGAGCGCCAGGCCCGCTTCCTCGACCGTCGCCCTCGCCTTCACTTCGACGAAGGCCACCGTCCGGCCCCGGCGGGCGACGAGGTCGACCTCGCCGACCGGGGTCCGAACCCTCCGTCCCAAGATCTTCCAGCCCTTGAGCTGGAGCCAGAGCGCCGCGAGCCTTTCCGCCCGCCGGCCGCCCTGCTCCGCCCACCGCCGCTTCATTTTTTGAGCTTCAGCGCCCGTTCGTAGGCCTGGCGCCTCGGCACCCCGAGCTTCTCCGCCACCTCGGCCGCCGCCCGCGAGGCCGACAATCGGCCCATCGCCTCGCGCAGGGCCTCGTCCACCTGCCCCTCGCCGGCGGCTTCCGCTTCGCCCGGCGGCGCCACGACGATGACGATCTCGCCTTTGGGCGCCGCCTCCGAATAGCGCTCCGCAAGCTCGGACAGGGTCCCGGTCACCGTCTCCTCGAACCTCTTGCTGATCTCGCGCGCCACCGCCGCCTCGCGGTCGCCGAGCCCGGCCTGCAGCGCCCGCAGGGTCGCGGCGAGGCGAGGGCCGCTTTCGTAGAGGACCAGGGTCGCCCGCACCGCCGCGACTTCCGCGATCGCCGTCGCCTTGGCGCCCCCTTTGGGAGGAAGGAAGCCGAGGAACAGGAAGCGGTCGGTCGGAAGCCCGGCAAGGGTGAGGGCGGCGACCACGGCGGAAGGGCCGGGGATGGTGGTCACCGCGATCCCGGCGGCCCGGGCGTCGCGCACCAGCTTGTAGCCCGGGTCCGAGATGAGCGGAGTCCCGGCGTCCGAGACGAGCGCCACCGCCCCTTGCCGCATCCGCTCCAGAAGCTGGGGCCGGACCCGCTCGGCATTATGGTCGTGATAGGGCAGCATCGGGCGCTTGACGCCGATGTGATGGAGGAGCCTGGCGGTGACCCGGCTGTCCTCGACGGCGATCAGGTCCGCCCGCGCAAGCACGTCCGACGCGCGCGGGCTCAGATCGGAAAGATTGCCGATAGGGGTCGCGACGATATAGAGGCCGGGTGGCAGCGCGTTCATGAGGAACAGGGTCATGGCAGAGCAATCCCCCGGGTCGCAAGCGCGGCGCTATATCCTCGGCATAGGCGGGCCGGCCTTGCTGGCGATGGCGCTGGCCGGTTGCCAGCTCGTTCCCAAGCCTCGTCCCGACCTGCCCCCGGAGGAATTGCCGGAGGAAGTCGAGCGGCCGCGCGACGAGGCGCCGGGCACCCTTCTGCCGCCGGAAGAGACCCGCAACCGGGTCGCCGTGCTGGTCCCGACCTCCGGAGCCAATGCCGGAGTCGGCCAGTCGATCGCCAATGCCGCCAACCTCGCCCTGCTCGACGCCGGCGGCGAGCGGATCCGGATCACCGTCTACGACACCGCCCGGGGCGGCGCGGCGGCGGCGGCGAACCAGGCGCTCGCCGACGGCAACGGCCTCTTCCTCGGCCCGCTCCTCGCCGACGACGTCCGCGCCGTCGCTCCGCTCGCGCGCCGGGCCGACGTCCCGGTGATCAGCTTCTCCAACGACAGCAGCGTCGCCGGCAACGGAGTCTATCTGATGGGCTTCACGCCGGGCCAGTCGATCGCCCGGGTCGTCGGCCACGCCCGAAGCGCCGGTCTCGAGCGTTTCGGAGCGATCGGCCCGGTCGGGGTCTACGGCCGCCGCGCCTCGGACGCGATGGTCGGAGCGGTCGAGGAGGAAGGCGGACGCCTCGTCTCCATGCAGAGCTACGACGGCGGGCCGGCGGCGGTCAGGACCGCGGTCGCCAGGCTCTACGCCCAGGGCGATTACGATGCCGTGCTGATCGCCGACGGCGGCCGCGGCGCCGCCGCCGCCGCGCCCATTCTGAAGAGCGGAGCGAACGCGCGGGTCCGGCTGCTCGGAACCGAATTGTGGGCGACGGAGACGGGTCTCGGCAGGACCGCGGCCTTGCGCGGCGCCTGGTATGCGAGCGTCGGCGATTCGATGTTCAACCAGCTCCGGACCCGCTACCGCGCCCGCTACGGCGCCAATCCCTACCGGCTCGCGAGCCTGGGCTACGATTCCGTGCTCCTCACCGTCCGGATCGCCAAGAACTGGCGCCTCGGCCGCCCCTTCCCCGAGCGCGAGCTTCGCGATCCCACAGGCTTCGCCGGGGTCGACGGCCCCTTCCGCTTCACCTCGTCGGGGATCGCCGAACGATCGCTCGAGGTGCGCGAGGTCACCGCGACGGGCACGATCGTCGTCTCGCCCGCCCCGAGGAGCTTCGACTAGAGTTTGTCCTGTAGAGCTGGAATCGTCACCCCGGACTTGATCCGGGGTCCACTTTCTTCACCTCGCCGCCGCCGAAGAAAAAGGTGGATGCCGGATCAAGTCCGGCATGACGAGGCGGGCGCTTCCGTCCAAGCAGGACAAACTCTAGCTTCTCCCTCTCCCGCGGAAAGCGGGAGAGGGGTTTAGAGGACGATCTCGGCCAGAATTGCGTCGAGCAGCAGCCGCCCCGCTGGAGTTACAACCAGTCGTCCGCCTCCCCGCGCCACCAGCCCATGACCCTCCAGCCGCTCGACCGCCCCCAGGTCGAGCCGGCTCTCCACCGCCTCCATTTCCACGCCTTCGCTGAGCCGGAGCCCCATCAGCAGCGCCTCCGTCGCCTGCTCCTCCGGGCTCAGAAAAGTCTCCTCGGCGAGCCCGTGGCCGTTGCGCCCGAGCGCCGCCAGCCAATTCTCCGGCTTGCGGTGCCGCTGGGTCGCGACGCCGCCGCGCCGGCCGTGCGCGCCGGGGCCGATTCCGAGGTAGGGCCGGTAGCGCCAGTAAGCGAGATTGTGGCGGCTATCCTCGCCGCGGCGGGCGTGGTTGGAAATCTCGTAGGCGGGAAGCCCGGCCCGCTCCGTCATCGCCTGGGTCAGCTCGTAGAGGGCCGCCGACTCGTCGGGATCGCGCCCCGCCAGCTCGCCCCGCGCCGCCATCGCCGCGAAGCGAGTGCCCGGCTCGATGGTGAGCTGGTAGAGCGAGAGATGGCCGGTGCCGAAGCCGAGGGCGCGGCCGAGTTCCGCCGCCCAGTCCGCCTCGCTCTGGCCCGGCAAGGCGTAGATGAGGTCGAAGCTGACCCGTTCGAAGCAGCCTTGGGCGGTCGCCAGCGCGCTTTGCCCTTCCGCGCAATCATGGGCCCGGCCGAGGAAGCGCAGCGCCCGGTCGTCGAGCGACTGGAGGCCGAGCGACACCCGGTTCACGCCTGCCGAGGCGAGGTCGGCGAAGCGCTCCGCCTCGACCGAGGACGGGTTGGCCTCGAGCGTGATCTCCACGTCCGGGGCGAGCCCCCAATGCCTCTCCGCCGCCTCGATCAGGGCGGCCACCGTCGCCGGCTCCATCAGCGAGGGCGTTCCGCCGCCGAAGAAGATCGAGGAAAGGCCGCGGCCGGGAAAGGCGTCCGCCTCCCAGGCGAGGTCCCTCAGCAGCGCCTCGCGCCAGGCCGCCTGGTCGACCGACTCGCGGACATGGCTGTTGAAGTCGCAATAAGGGCATTTGGAGACGCAGAAGGGCCAGTGGACGTAGAGGGCTATCCCCCCCTCCCCTTCAGGGGAGGGGCCGGGGGTGGGGGATGTCGAAGGGCGTGGCATCGGTACCTGCCCCACCCCAACCCCTCCCCTGAAGGGGAGGGGCTTATTCACAACAAAGCCGCCACCAGCTTGCGGAAGGCGTCCGCCCTGTGGCTGATCCGGTGCTTCTCCGCCGGGTCCATCTCGCCGAAGGTGATTTCGCGGCCGGCGGGGACGAAGATCGGGTCGTAGCCGAAGCCTTTGTCTCCCCGCGGCGGCCAGACCAATGTGCCCTCGACCCGGCCTTCGAACCATTCGCTGCGCCCGTCCGGCCAGCAGACCGCGAGCGCGCAGACGAAATGGGCGTTGCGGCTGGCTTCCGGCCCTTGCGCCTCCAGCTCTTCCCAGACCCGGCGCATGGCCAGGCCGAAATCGCGCGGTCCCTCGACCTCGCCGGGCCCGGCGGCCGGGGCCACCCGCGGATCGGCGGCCAGCGCCCAGCGCGCCGAGAAGATGCCCGGCCGTCCCTCGAGCGCCTCGACGCACAGTCCGCTGTCGTCGGCGAGCGCGGGAAGGCCGGAAAGGTCCGCGGCTTCCCGCGCCTTCAGGTCGGCATTGTCGATGAAGGTGGTTCCGATCTCGTCGGGCTCCGGCAGGTCGAGCTCGCCCGCCGAAACCGGCTCGACTCCGTAGGGGCCGAGCAGGTCGCGGATCTCGCGC
>JASLBD010000291.1 GCA_030146745.1 Allosphingosinicella sp.
GCAGGCCTCCGAACCTGGCCGCGACCGTCTCCCCCCTCGCCAGGGCTTCGACGATGAGGGGAATGAGCCGGCCCGGGCGGTCGCCGGGCCCGTAGACGAAGAACACCCGCGCCCAGGCGAAGTCGCCGCCGCGCTCCGAAAGATCGTTGAACAACGACGCCTTGCAGCGGGCGTAGAGCGTCTCCGGCCGGAGCGGGGTGGAGCGCTCGGACAGGCGTCCGCCCGTACCCTGCTGGTCATATTCGAGGCAGGTGCCCAGGCCGACGAAGCGCCTGCCCCCCCCGGCCCGGAAGCCGGCTTCCAGGCGGAGGCTCGCCTCCGCCCAATCGCGATTGACCTCGGCCACGAGATAATCGGAATGATTGGTGTACCAGGCCGCGTGGAGGCAGTGGGTGATCCGCTCCTCCTCGACCAGCCGGGCGATCTCGCCCTCTCCCGCCTGGAGCAGGTCGATCCGCCGCCACCCGCCGTCCCCGCTTGCCGATGAGCTCGACAGCGCGATCGCTTCGTGACCGTCCGCCCGCAGGCGGCGCAGGACGGCGGCGCCGATGAACCCGCGCGCGCCGGTGAGAAGGACCCGGGCCATCAGATCACCGCGAGTTCGGGCACCGCGACGACGAACTTGGCGCCCCACCCGCGGGCATGGCCGAGCTGCTCGATCACCTCCGCCTTGAGATTCCACGGGAAGATGACGATGAAATCCGGCTTCCGCTCATCGATGGCGTCGGGCGAGAGCACCGGAATGTGGCTGCCCGGAAGGAACTTGCCCTGCTTGTGCGGCGACAGGTCGGCGACGAAGCGGATCAGCTCGCTGCCCTTGACGCCGCAATAGTTGAGCAAGGTGTTGCCCTTGGCCGCCGCGCCGTATCCCGCCACCGTCTTGCCGGCGCGCCGCTGCTCGAGAAGGAAGCCGAGGAAGTCGGCCCGGATCGCTTCGATCCTGGCCTGGAAGCGCTCGTAGACCTCACGCCCGGCAAGCCCCGCCTCGCGCTCCTCGATGAGCAACGCCTCCACCGCGGCCGAAACCGGCTTCGACTCGTCGTCGGCATGCGCGCCGAGGACTCGCAGCGATCCCCCGTGGGTGGGAAGCCGCTCGACGTCGAACACCTTCAGCCCCCGGGCTTCGAAGATCGATCGGGTCGCGGCGAGCGAAAGGTAGGAGAAATGCTCATGGTAGATGGTGTCGAACTGGGATTCCTCGATCAGCTTGAGGAGGTGCGGGAATTCCAGCGAGACGACTCCGGCCGGGGCGAGCGCCGCCTTGAGGCCGGCCGTGAAGTCGTTGATGTCGGGAACATGGGCGAAGACGTTGTTGCCGCAGACGAGGTCTCCCTGCCCCTCCGCCGCAATCCGCTCGCGCGCGAAGCGCTCGCCGAAGAAGTCGACGATGGTCGGGATGCCCTTCGCCTGCGCGACCGCGGCGGTGTTGGCCGTCGGCTCGACTCCGAGCACCTGGACGCCCGCTTCCTTGAAATATTGGAGGAGGTAGCCGTCGTTGGAAGCGACCTCGATCACCTTCGATCGGGGACCGAGGCCGAAGCGCTCGATCGCTTCCCCGGCGAAGCGCCGGCAATGGGCGAGCCACGAGGACGAGAAAGAGGAGAAATAGGTATATTCGGCGCTGAATATGTCCTCGGCCTTCTTGTGCTCGTCCACCTGAGCGAGGAAGCAGACGTCGCAGACCTCGACCACGAGCGGGTAATAGACTTCGGGCTCGGCCAGGCTCTCGCGGGTCAGCATCGAGTTCGAAGGGGGACAATTCTGGAGATCGGCGAACGGAATGAAGCTTCCGTTGCCGCAATGGCGGCATTTCATACGATTAGGCTTTCGAACTCTTCGAGGATCGGTGCGAAGGAGAGATCCCGATCGGAAAGATTGGAGGGCTCCAGCGGCCAGGCGATGCCGATCGCGGGATCGTCGTACCGGACCCCGCCTTCCGCTTCGCCGGCATAATATTCGCTGTGCAGATAGACCAGATGCGCTTCCTCGGTCAGCGCCTGGAAGCCGTGGGCGCACCCCTTCGGGATATGGAAGGCCCTGCTTTCGTCGAGCTCGACTCCGGTCCAGCGCAGGTAGGTGGGCGAGCCGCGGCGCAGATCGACCGCCACGTCGAAGACTCGGCCGAACGTGCAGCTCACCAGCTTGTCCTCCATGTGGGGAGGCCGCTGGAAGTGCAGGCCGCGAAGCGAGCCGCGGCCCAGCGTGATCGAATGGTTCACCTGGACGACCCGGGTCATCAGCCCGGCCTGCGCGAACGTCTTCTCGCAATAGTGACGCTTGAACCGGCCGCGCCTGTCGGAGCGGACGTCCAGCCGCACTTCGAAGACTCCGGAGATGGCGGTCGGGACGATCTCCATGGCTTCAGGCCGCCCGGTCGAGCGCGCGGGTATAATCGTCGAGCTGCTCGTCCGAGATCAGGCGGTCCTCGAGGTAGAAGGCCCGGTACCATTCCAGCGAGCGCTCGAGCATCTCCTCTTCCCAGACCGGCTTCCAGCCGAGCCGGTTCGCCGCCTTGGAGGAATCCAGCTCGAGCAGGCCGGATTCATGGCGGCCCGACGTTTCCGGCGCATATTCCACCCT
>JASLBD010000340.1 GCA_030146745.1 Allosphingosinicella sp.
AAGGCGCCCGCACTGGGTGCAATGGTGGGGCCCGGCGGAGGAGGATGAGGGCTTCTTCGAGGAAGCCATGGCCGATCCGCACACGAATGCCTGGATCGTCGAGCTGGACGGGCGCGCCTTCGCTTATGCGCAGGATTACGACCCCCACGCCTGGCCCGGCCACCATTTCGCGCACCTCCCGCCCGGCGCCCGGGGAGTCGACCAGTCGATCGGCGATCCCGGCCTGATCGGGCGCGGCCACGGCAGCGCCTTCGTCCGCCGGCACGTCGAGCGCCTGTTCGAGGCCGGCGCGCCGGCCGTCGGCACCGACCCCCACCCCGACAACAAAAGGGCGGTCCGGGCTTATGAAAAGGCCGGCTTCGAGGTCCGGGCGGGTCCGATCGACACGCCGTGGGGGCGCTGCCTGCTGATGGAGCGGTGGCGGGATGCGGAGCCCGTGGAGCCTTCGGCGCGATGACCCAGTCGCTCGCCCACATCGCGCTCGTCGTCCGCGACTATGACGAGGCCATCGCCTGGTTCACCGGCAAGCTCGGCTTCACCCTCCTCGAGGACAGCTACCAGCCCGAGCAGGACAAACGCTGGGTGCTGGTCGCGCCGCCGGGCGCTTCGCAAGGCTCGACCTCGATCCTCCTCGCCCGCGCATCCTCCCCGGAACAGGAGGCTTTCATCGGCAACCAGGCCGGAGGCCGGGTCTTCCTGTTCCTGGCGACCGACGATTTCGACCGCGACCATGAAGCGATGCGCTCGAGGGGCGTCCGCTTCGTGCGCGAGCCGAAGCTGCAGCCCTACGGCAAGGTCGCCGTCTTCGAGGATCTGTACGGCAATCCTTGGGATCTCGTGCAATTCGCCGACCGGGGCCCTGTCGCACCCCCCGTCGGCGCCTCGCCCCCGGGGGTGGTTGCGACTCCCGGGCATCGCGCCTAGCCATAGCCATGACCAGGATTCGAAGCTCGGCTGCCGGCGGTCTCCTCGTCCTCTTTCTCCTCGTCCTCGCCCCGGACGTCGCGGCCGCCGCCGAGCCTCCCGTCCGAGCGCGCTCCACCGCGCTGGCCACGCTTTTCTCGGACGACGATTATCCGCTGGCGGCCATACGCAACCATGAGCAGGGCGCGGTCGCGTTCCGGCTCACCGTCGGCCCGGACGGTCGTCCGGCCGGCTGTGCGGTCACCTCCTCCAGCGGCTCGGAATTGCTCGACTCCACCACCTGTCGCCTGCTGATGGAGCGGGCGAAGTTCCAGCCCGCGCGGGATTCCGAGGGGAAAGCCGTGGCCGATTCGGTCGACGGGCGAATCGTCTGGAGGCTGCCCGTCGACACGATGGACCGGTCGGAAGCCGCCGTGACGCTGTGGGGCGCCTGCCTTCTCGGCGAAGCCGCCAAGCTTGCCTTGACCGACCTCCCGGCGGCCGAACTCGCCCGAAGGGCTTTTCCGCCCTGCACCGCGCTGGAAGCCGCGGCGGCGCGGGAGGTCGGCGAGCCGGCACCGCTCGAGGACAGGCGAGCCCAGGTCGTCGGCGCGTTCCAGGAGACCGTCCTCAAGGCTCGCGCCATCCTGAAGGCCCCGGCGAAGAAGGGGGCTCCAAAGTGACTCTGGCGCCTGCCGGCGGCCGCGCCGCGCAGCGCCCCCGCCGCTACGCTCGCGACCCTGTTCCCGGCGCGGCGGCATCGAACTGACACAAGGCCCTGCCGGATTACACCCTGCGGCCAGAAGGGTTCGTCAGCCCGGTTGCCCAGGGCGTCGAGGAGACTGCCATAGCCTGAGCGGCAGGTGGGCCTTGACGTCTCCTCGGGAGGGTGGGAACCCCACGCCAGTGGAGGACACGGCCTATGCGAATCCTGGGACTGATCGCCGCGACATCGACACTAGTCGCCGCCTGCGGTAGCCGCGACTCCGCGCCTGCCGCCGCGCCCGGCCAAGAGAGCCAGCCACCCGCCGCCAATGCCGCGGACCCCGTCGCGGCCGCTCCCGTCGCCGCGCCCGCTGCCGACGGAACGGCTCCGGGCTGGGACCTGCGTTCGAGCGGCGAGGGCGTCGCCCTGGTTCTGCCGGCAACGGGCCGCACGGCAATGCGCCTCTTCTGCCCGGCGGGAGGCGGAAAGCTGCTGGTCAACGTCCCGGGCTTCCGCCCCATCGGCAGCGAGGAGCGGCTTTCCTTCGGGGGCGGGGGCGAGGCGGCCGCCCTGGTCGCGGACAGCCGCGGCGACCGCCAGCGCGGCGGAGTCACCGGGACCGGCCCGGTGCCCGACGATCTCGCCGCCCTGGTCGGCGGCCCCCTTTCCGCCAGCTACGGCGCCCAGCGGAGCGGCCCCCATCCCGCGCCGCCGCGGGCGATGTCGAGCGCCTTCGTCGCCGCGTGCCGGGAAGGCGCGGGCGCACCGGCCGCGCCGCCCGCCGGTCCGAGCGCCGCCGCAAGCCCCTGCATGGTCCAGGACGGCAAGCCGGTGCGCGCGACCGCGGTCCGTGCTCTCGGCACCGAACCCTTCTGGAATGCCCGCGTTGAGGGCCGTTGCGTCACTTATTCGCATCCGGAGGACCAGAAGGGGACGAGGGTCTGGACTCGTCACGCGCCCGCGCGCGGCGGCGGCACCTGGTCCGGTTCGCTGAACGGCCGGCCCTTCGAGCTCAGGATCCGGCCCGGCGCGGGCTGCTCGGACGGAATGTCGGACCGGCGCTATCCGCTCGCCGCCGAGCTGGTCGTCGGCGGGGAGCGGCGCCAGGGCTGCGCCGAGCCCGCCTAGCGCTGCTAGCGGCGGCCGCGGCGGACGCCGGTGAAGCGGCGCTCGATCCCCAGCGCCATCAGGGTGCCGGCCATCTTCCGGCCCTTCACCCGGCCGGTGACGGTGAAAGGCAGCGCCAGCCGCCGCCCCTGGAGCGTGAAGGTCGAGCCGGAGATTGAGCCGGTCGCGGTGGCGCCGCCCCGGTCGTAGACCGTCGCGACGAGCCGCGACCCGCGCTGCTCGATCTCCATCGAGCCTCGCCTTATCTCGCCCCGCCTGTTTCTCCAGGTCAGATCCCAGGTCCCGCCGACGCGCTGGGCGGAAGCGGCCAGGGCCGGCGCGGCGGACGGAAGCGGAATTCCGGCGATCCCGGCCAGGGCGGCGAGCGCCGCCAGGGCCAGGGCGCCGCTGCGAATGGACGATTTCATACCACCTCCCCGATCAGGCGTCGGCCCGCTCCGCCGGCTCCGCCAGCTTGAACTCGCCTTCGTCATAGCCGTCCCATCTTCTCGGCAAGGTCGGCTAGGCTCTTGTCGGCCATGGCGAAAATCTCCTGATCTTGGTTTCCGATCCAACCGACCGCGCCGCCAAAGGTTCAGCTTGAAGGCTCGCGGCGGTCATCGCCGAGGTTCTGTCCGTCTCGACCCAGGCACGCGATGAAAAAGGCGCCCCGGCCGACCCGGGGCGCCCTCTCATGTCGCCGCTGGCGAAGTCCCGGCCTACCTGTTCATCGCATAGACCCGCACCACCGTCTGGGTGCGGGCGTCGATCTGGTAGATGTTGCGCCCGTCGGAGCGGTAATAGACATTATCGCTGTCGCGATACTGGCCCCGATAGGCTGAAGGCACGCCGCCGAGATTGGCGGAGGCCCGCTGGCCGACGCGCAGAGAGTTATTGCCGGTGACCCGGTCGATTATCTGACCGACGATTCCGCCGTTGTTGGTTTGCTGATGGCCTTGGTCATCGTCCCAGCGGCCGTCCCGATCGTGGTCGCGGTCGTCATAGCCGTCGCGGTTGCCGTCGTAGCGCGAATCGACGTCCCAGCGGCCGTCGCGGTTGCCGTCGCGGTCGTCCCAGCCGTCATTGTTGCGGTCGTAGCGGCTGTCGACCTCGCGCCGGCCGCCGCGGTCGTCGTAGCGGTCGTCGCCGCGGCCGACCTGGCCCGGGGGCAGGCAGCCGTTATTCTTCTTGGCGAGGCCCGGAGGGCAGGGGCGCGCGTCGCCGTAGCGGTCGTCGCCATCGTGCCAGCGTCCGTCGCTGTCCTGCCAGCGCCCGTCGCGCCCGTCGCGGCCGTAGCGGTCGACGCCGGTCCGTGCGGCCATCCTGATCGACTGGCGCAGGCTCTGGATCCGGTTCTGCAGGTCGGAGCGCTCATTCGCGCTGAAGCCGCCCGAGGCATAGCGCCGCTCCAGGTCGGCGAGCTGGCGCAACTGCTGGCGCAGTGGCATGGCTTCCGAGCGGGTGATGCCGCCGCTGCGGACTCCGGTCTGGAGCTGGGTCTGCAGCTGGTCGATGCGCAGCTGGAAAGTGCCGCCGCCATATTGGGCGGCAGCCGGCGCGGCGCCGGCGAAAGCCGTGGTCGCGGCGAGGGCGATGAAAATCCTGTTCATTTCGATGCTCCTGTTTGGGCGCTCCCCAACGCTTGCCCGTCACCCAGCGCCCTTTGCCGTGAGGCCAGCCTGAACGGGTTTCGCAGGCGAGGTTCATCGCATCTTGAAGGAGACTTTCAGATTCTGCTTATGTTCTAATGGGAGGATGGGCGTTGCGCGATTCGCATTTCGGCCCGAGCTCCGGTGTTCCCCGGTGAGGGCCGCGGTCCACTCCACGGACCGACGCCGATGGGCCCCGGCCTTCGGCGGGGAAGCATCAGAACGTGCCCGGCGCCTCGCGCTGCACCACGCTCGGCCGCTCGGGCATCAGCAGCTCGCGCTTGCGCAGCGCCTGAGTGGTGATTCCGCTTCCGGCGCTGATCGGCGTGCAGGCCCGGCCGGCGAGGAAGTCGAGCGCGGCCCGGGTCGAGCTTTCCTGCGGGTCGCCGAGCGGGCGGGTAATGTCGTCGCCCGCTGCGCAGCTCGCCTCCACCTTGGTCGCCAGGCCGTCATAATAATCGCCCTGGCGCGCCGCATTCTCGGTCTTGAAGGCGAC
>JASLBD010000353.1 GCA_030146745.1 Allosphingosinicella sp.
GGTGCTCTACGTCTGCAACGTCGACGAAGGCTACTCCTCCACGGGCAAGTCCCACAGCGCCCGCGTCATCGCGAAAGCGGCGGCGGAGCGCGCCGGCGCCGTCGTCATCTCGGCCTCGATGGCGGCGGAGATGACGACGGCGCCGGCGCCCTCCGCCGCCGCTTTCTCGAAGACCCGGGCGCTGTGGCTATTGCCCGCCGCCGCGTCGCCTTCGTCGACGTTGCAGACGTAGAGGACCGGCTTGGCGGTGAGCAATTGGGCCCGCTCCAGAGCCAGCTTCTCCTCGGCGTCCCTGGGCTCGGTGAGCCGGGCCGGCTTCGAGTCGCGGAGGAGGTCGAGCGCCCGGCCGAGCACCGAGGCCTGCACCTTGGCCTCCTTGTCGCCCTGCTGCGCCTTCTTGGCGAGGGCGGGGACCCTCTTCTCGAGGCTCTCGAGGTCGGCCAGCATCAATTCGGTCTCGACCGTGTCGGCGTCCGCGACCGGATCGACCCGGCCCTCGACATGGGTGACGTCGCCGCCCTCGAAGCAGCGCAGGACGTGGACAATGGCGTCGACCTCGCGGATGTTGCCGAGGAACTGGTTGCCCAGCCCCTCGCCCTTGGAGGCGCCGCGCACCAGGCCGGCGATGTCGACGAACTCGAGCTGGGTCTCGATCTCCTGCGCCGATTTGGCGACCCGGGCGATCTCGTCCAGACGCGGATCGGGCACCGCGACCCGCCCGACATTGGGCTCGATCGTGCAGAACGGATAATTGGCCGCCTGCGCCGCCGCCGTCTCGGTCAGAGCATTGAACAAGGTGGACTTGCCGACATTCGGAAGCCCGACGATACCGCAACGAAAACCCATGAAACCTTTCCGGAAGAAGCCGCCGGCGGCTCCCTAGACGCTCGCGGCGGGGCGCGCCAGTGGAACGCCGAAGCTGCTCAGCAGCGCTTCGCCGCGGCCGGCGACGAGGTCGGCGAGCGTGTAGCCGTCGAGGACGCGCATGAAGGCGCCGAGCGCTTCGCCCAGCACTCCGGTGAGGCCGCAGGCGGGCGCGATGATGCAGGAGCCGCAGTCGACCAGGGCGAACCCTTCCTCGGTGTGGCGAACCACCTCGCCGACCCGGATCTCGGCGGCCGGACGGCCGAGGCGGATGCCGCCGCTGCGGCCTCGAACGGCGGCGACATAACCTTCCTTCCGCAGGTCGTGGACGACCTTCATCAGATGGTTGTGCGAGATTCCGTAGCCGCGCGCGATCTCAGAGATGGACGACAGCCGCTCCGGCCGAGCGGCCAGGTGCATCAGCACTCGAAGCGCATAATCGGTGTAGCGGGTGAGCTTCACATGCCTTCCTTCCGGCCGCCGGCAGCATCAGCAGCATACATGTATATCTCTTGCATCTTTTACCAGAGCCGAATAGATGCTCCTTCGGTACATGATTTGTGAGTCGCTCGACGGGGAAGGGAATGGGATGCGGCACGAGCAGCCCGGGGAGAGGGGGAGCTTCGGGGCCGGGGCGGGCCCCGGTCCCGGATCCTCGGCACGGCTACCGCCCGTGACCGACGAGGATCTGCGGCGCCTGGTCGATCTTTTCTACGCGCGCGTCCGCGGGGATGCGCTGCTGGGCCCGGTGTTCGAGGGCGCGGTGCAGGACTGGCCCGGGCACCTCGACAAGCTCGGCGCCTTCTGGTCTTCGGTGATGCTGACCAGCGGCCGCTACAAGGGAAGCCCGATGGCCGCCCACATGAGTCACGCCCCCGCGATCCGGCCGGAGATGTTCGAGCGCTGGCTGGAGCTGTGGCGGGAGACGGCGCGCGAGACGCTCCCCGCCGGGGACGCCGCGGCGGTCGTCGCCAAGGCCGAACGGATCGCCGAGAGCCTGAAGCTTGCACTGTATTTCCGCATCGGCCGGGCGCCCGGCCGGGCGGCTGCATAGGAGGAAGAAATGACTGCTCCGCTTATGGACCTCAATGCCCATCGCGCGCCCAGGGGGGTCTCCGACCGAATCGCCTACGGCTTCACCAAGACCCTGCGCTTCTGCGCCGACACCTTCTTCGCCAAGCGCTACGGCCACCGGGCGATCGTGCTCGAGACCGTGGCCGCGGTGCCGGGCATGGTGGGCGCGACGATCAACCACCTGAAGTGCCTTCGGCGCATGTGCGACGACAAGGGCTGGATCCGCACCCTGATGGACGAGGCGGAGAATGAGCGCATGCACCTCATGACCTTCATCGAGGTTGCCAGGCCGACTTTGTTCGAGCGGCTGGTGATCATGGGCGTTCAGTGGGTCTTCTATCTCGCCTTCTTCGCGCTCTATCTGGTGAGCGCCCGCACGGCCCACCGGGTCGTCGGCTATTTCGAGGAGGAGGCCGTTCTGAGCTACACCCTCTACCTCAAGGAGATAGACGAGGGCGGAAGTCCCAACCTGCCCGCGCCGGAGATCGCCAAGCGCTACTGGGGCCTCCCGGCCGAAGCCACCTTGCGCGATGTCGTGATCGTCGTCCGGGCGGACGAGGCGCACCACCGCGACGTCAACCACGGCTTCGCCGACGAGCTTGCCGGGCTGTCCGTCGACCAGTCCAGGATCGCGCCCTCGCCGCCGCACGAGAGCGGCATCCGGCTGGCGGCCTGATCCGGTGGGCGGCCCCGCGCCTTACCGCACCACGCCCGTCTTCGACGAGAGCACCCTGCCGGCCGGGCTTCGCCGGGAGCACCGGACGAAGGCGGGCGTGTGGGGTGTCATCCGAATGATCGAGGGGCGCCTGCGCCTGCGCTTCACCGAGAGCGGCGAGGACCGGATCCTCGACCCGGCGACCCCCGGATTGATCGCGCCGGAGCAGCCGCATCTGGTCGAGCCGATCGGATCGGTCCGGATGCAGGTCGAGTTCTACGAGGTCGAGCCGGCGGTCTGAATGGGCGGAGCACCGCAGGGCGCCTTCACATGCTTCGGCGTCACGCTGGACGCGTTTCAGCACCGGTTCGATGAAGTTCGGCGATGTTCGAAACCGGTCCGGCGGCGGGTCTCGGGATCGTCACCTTCGAAGGGCCGCAGGCCGGTGCTCGATCGCCACGAAGGCGAGCAGGGCCGCGGCGCCCACCGCCGTGGCCGCCCAGCCTTCCACGACCGGTCCGCCCGGGCCCGACAGCACGGTCAGCTCCCCAGGTGACCGCCGCGAGCGCGAGCGTGGCGGCCGCCACTCCGAGCCAGTCGAGCGGCGCTGGAACCTCCTCCCGGCTCTCGGCGACGTGGCGCCGGCCCAGCCAGAAGGCGCCGGCGGCGAGCGGCAGGTTGACGAGGAAGATCGCGCGCCTGCCGACGCTCCCGACCCAGCCAGCCGCCGAGCAGGGGCCCGAGCGCTCCGGCGATCGCTCCCCCCGCCGGCCAGCGCCGCAGTCACGGCCGGTAGTTGAAGCTGATGCTGATCCGCTCCCCTTTGCCGGTCCCCGCAACCACCTCGTGCCGAAGCCAGCTCTCCCACAGGAAGACCGTGCCGGGCGCCGGCTCGGCGTAGACGAAGGTCCTCAGATCCTCCGGCGCATCGTCCCGGCGCGGCGGCGCCGCCATCATCATCGGCAGCCGCGGATCCTCCAGCTTGAGGGCGCCCGAACCCGGCGGCACCGTGACGTAGACCGTGCCCGAGACGACGCTGTGCGGATGGATATGCCCGCCATGGGCGCCGCCAGGCTTCAGGACGTTGACCCAGAGGCTGTCGAGCCTCAGCCGCCGCCCGCCGAGATCGAAGGCGCAATCGGCGGCGAAGGCGGCGACTTGGCGGTTCAGATGCCGCACCAGCTCGGCGAAGGCCGGGTCGCGCTTCGGCAGGTCGTTCAGCGAGGCGTAGGACGTATAGCCGCGATAGCCGTGGTCGCTCGACCAGCGCCGCCCGGCCAGATCTTCCCGCGCCAGCGACCGGCAGGCCGCCTCGAGCTCGGCGAGGAGCGCCGGGAGGCCGATCTCGCCCTCATGGAATCGGCTTGCGAAAAGACTGCGCGTCGGCATGGCGCCGCTTAGACGATCGCGGCCGGCCCGGCGAGCCTAGGCGCTTCCGGACGCGTTGCAGCTCCAGCGGGCCGTGATGCTGGACGTGCTTCCACGCCTGCGCACGCTGATCTGAGCCGAGTGGGCGGTCCGTCCGTCGGCGGCCGCGTCGTCCAGGGCGCCGGGCGCGGGCGAGATGACGACCTTGAAGCCATTCGAGCCGTAGCGCGCCCCGCCCTTCGGGAAGCCGTCGTCGTCGAGCCGGTCGAGCAGGAGAAGGTCCCCCTCGGCATTGACGATCGCATTCTTCCTGGTGGCGACGAGGAGGACAGCCGGTCCGTCATGGGCGTAGCAGGCGCTGTTCCTGAGGGCGTCGGCGCCGACGTCGGCTTCCGTCAGGGCCCGCAGCGGAATTCCGGTGGCCGATACGGCCGCGGCGGCGGGGAGAGCCCAGAGGGCCGGCGCAAGAAGTGACCTCATGGTCCAGCTATGCGCCCGTCCGGCCCCTCCGGCAAGAGGCGCCGCCGGAACCCCTCCAGGCGCCCGGGTCGGGGCGTTTCGACCCATCTGGCGGAGGATCGATCGTGACGGGACAAGGCGTTGGGGGCCGGAGAGGGCTCGCGCGGCTCCACGCGAGCTGAATGGCGATACGGCCCAAATCACCCCTCCGGCCGGGTCGCGATCCAGCTTCCGCCGGCGAGCGCGGCGGCGGCCGGGACGAGCAGCCAGGGGAAGGGCAGCAGGACGAGCCCGAGCAAGGCGCTGAACGCGAAGGCGCCGAGGGCGGCGCGCTTGCCGGCGGGGCTGATCGCCCCACGCTCGCGCCACGCCCGGACGTGCGGCCCGAACCGGGGATGGTCGACGATCCACGTCTCCAGCCTCGGCGAGCTTCGAGCGAAGAAGAAGGCGGCGAGCAGCATGAACGGCACCGTCGGAAGCAGCGGAAGCACGATCCCCACCGCGCCGAGGGCGACGGAGGCTAAACCCAGGCTCAGGTAGAGCAGGCGGCGCATCGCCCGGCTCAGTCCTGGAGCCTGAGCGCGACCTCGTTCATGAACCGTGCGTCGTCGCCTTTGGCCAGCCACTCGGCTTCCGCCGCGATCGCGCCGAGCATGTCGGCGAGCCGGTCCTGCTCGGCCTTGGCGTAATTGCCGAGCACGTGCCCGGTTACCCTGTCCTTGTGGCCGGGATGGCCGATGCCGATCCGCACCCGGCGGAAGGCGTTGCCGATATGGGCCTCGGTCGAGCGAAGGCCGTTATGCCCCGCCGTTCCGCCGCCGGTCTTCACCTTGACCTTGAACGGCGCCAGATCGAGTTCGTCGTGGAAAAGGGTGACGTCGCCGACTTCCTTCTTGAAGAAGTCCATCGCCGCGCGCACGGCGCGGCCGCTCTCGTTCATGAAGGTGGCCGGCTTGAGCAGGAGCAGGCGCTGGCCGCCGA
>JASLBD010000369.1 GCA_030146745.1 Allosphingosinicella sp.
CGCGCCAAGGACGTCGCCTTGCTCTTCGCCGACGCCGCCACCGGCGCCCATTCCCCGGCCTTGGTCAGCCAAGGCAAGATCAGCGCGGTCATCGCCGCCAAGCCGACCGAGCGCCGGCTGATGCTCGAGGAAGCGGCCGGCATTTCCGGCCTCCACGTCCGCCGCAAGGACGCCGAGCAGAAATTGCGCGCCGCCGAGGCCAATCTCGTCCGCCTCGACGAAGTGCTCGCCGACATGGAGATGCGCGCCTCGGCGCTTCGCCGCCAGGCGAAGGCGGCGGAGCGCTACCGCAAGCTTTCCGACCAGATAAGGGTCGCGGAAGGCCGGATGATCTTCGCCCGCTGGCGCGAGGCCGCCGCCGCGGCCGACGCCGCTAAGCGGGATGCGGAAGCCGCCGGCGCCGCGGTCGAGAAAGCGACCGAGGCTCAGCGCGCCGCCGCGGCCTGGCAGACCGAGGCCGCCAGGACGCTGGCCGACCGCCGCTCCGCCGCTTTGGAGGCCCGCGACCGCGCCACCTCGCTCGGCCATCAGCTGGCGACCCTGCGGGCCGAGCGCGACAGCGTCGCCCGGCGCCTGAGCGAGCTTTCGGAGCGCCGGGCCGCCCTCCTCGGCGACCGGGAGCGGGAAGCGGCTTTGGGCGAGGATGCCAAGGCGGCTTTGGCCCGGCTCGAGCAGGAGGGAAGGGATATCGCCGCTCGCCTCGCAGCCGCCGAGGCGGCGCGCGGCACCGTCGACGTTCGCACCGTCGAGCTGGAGGACAAGGCCCGGCAAGCGGAAGCCGAGCTCGGCAAGGCCCGCGCCGTGCAGGCGGCGGAGCAGGCCGAAGCGCGGGTCGCCCGGACCGCCCTCGAAGCGGCTCAGGCGAAGCGGGCGCGAGCGGAGGCGGAGAGCCGCCGGCTCGAGGAGCAGATGTCCGGCCTCGGCGAAGAGGCGCCCTTCGTCGAATCGCTTCGAGCCGCGCGCAGACGCCGCGAGGAGGCCGAGGCCGCGCTCGAAGCCGCCGGCGAGGCGATCGGCGCGGCCGAAGCCCGCCGCCAGAAGGCGGCCGCGGCGCGCGATTCCGCCGAAAGCGAAGGCTCGACCGCTCGGGCCGCGCTCGCCGCGCTCGAATCGGAAGCCAAGGCGCTGATCAAGGCCGTCGAAGGCTCGAGCGGCGACCGAGCGATCCACCATGTCAAAGCCGATCCGGGCTTCGAGCGGGCGCTCGCCGCGGCGCTCGGCGACGATCTCGAAGCCGCCCTCGAAGGCGACGCCCCCCGGCGCTGGTCCGGAGCCGAAGCCCTTCCCGGCGATCCGCCGCTGCCCGCCGCCTGTGAGCCCCTCGCCGCCCACGTCCAGGCGCCGCCCGCCCTGCGCCGCCGGCTCGAGCAGGTCGGAGTCGTCGAGCGGGACGAGGGCACCGTCCTTGCCGTCGGCCAGCGCCTCGTCACGCGCGACGGCCGCCTTCGCCGCTGGGACGGCTTCGTCGCCACCGGGCTGGGCGCGGCCGCGGCGGAGCGGCTGATCCGGGTCAACCGGCTTGCCGAGATCGAGCGGGCTCTGCCGTCGGCCGCGGCCGCGGTCGACGCCGCCCAGTCGCGCATCGCTGCGGCTCTGGCGGAGATGGACTCGGCGCGCGAAGCGGCCGACTCGGCCCGCCGCAGCGAGGCGAAGGCGTCGGCGGATATTCGCGACTCCGGCCGGGCGGAAGACTCGGCCCGGGTGGAGATAGAGCGGCTCGACCTGCGCCGGACCGGTCTCGCCGAGCGCCTCGAGCAGGCGGCCCAGGATCTGGCCGAGGCGCGTGGCGGCGAGGAGGAAGCCCGGCGGGTCGTCGCCGATCTGCCCGACTCGGCGGACACCGAGGCGCGGGTGGCGGGCCTGCGCCAGGCGGCCGAAGCCGCTCAGCACGCCCTCGCCGAAGTCCGCGCCGAAGCGGCGACCCATGCCCGCGCGATCAGCGCCGACAAGCAGCGCGCCGAGGCGGCGGTCAGGGAAGCCGCCGACTGGCGGGTGCGGGCCGCCGAAGCCGGCAAGCGCCACTCCGACATGGGCAGGCGCATATCCGAAGCGGAGGCCGAGGCCGAACGGCTCGCCGACGCGCCCGTCGAGATCGAGCGCCGGATCGAAGGACTGGAGACCGAAGCCAGGGAAGCGTCCGCCGCGGCCGCGGCCGCGGCGGACTCGGAGCGGCAGGGCGAAACGGCGCTGCGCGAAACCGAGGCCCGGCTAGCGGAGGTCGCCGAAGCGCTCGCCACCGCCCGCGAGGCCAGGGCCGGCGCCGCCGCCCGTCACGAGAATCAGGAGGCCCGGCGGATCGAAATGGGCCGGATTTCCGGCGAGCGCTTCGAATGCCCGCCGCCGCTGCTGCCGGAGAAGCTCGGCTTCGACGACAGCGCGATCCTCCCGGCGGGCGAGGAATCGAGCCGCCACGAGCGGATGTCGGCGGAGCGCGAGCGGATCGGCCCGGTCAACCTGCTCGCCGAGCGCGAGCTTGCCGAGCTCGACGAGAGCCGCACCGCCTCCCAGGCGGAGCGCGAGGAGCTTGGGCTCGCGATCAACCGGCTGCGCGGCTCGATCGGAAGCCTCAACCGCGAAGGCCGGGCCCGCCTGCTCACCGCCTTCGAGACGGTCGACCGGCATTTCCGGAGCCTGTTCACGACCCTTTTCGAAGGCGGCCAGGCGCATCTCGAGCTGGTCGAATCGGACGATCCGCTCGAGGCCGGGCTCGAGATCATGGCCCAGCCGCCCGGCAAGCGCCTCTCGACCCTGACCCTTCTGTCCGGCGGCGAGCAGGCGCTCACCGCGATCGCACTCGTCTTTGCGCTGTTTCTGACCAACCCTGCGCCGATCTGCGTCCTCGATGAAGTCGATGCGCCCCTCGACGATGCCAATATCGAACGCTTCTGCGACCTTCTCGACCGGATGGTGAACGAGACCCAGACCCGCTACCTGATCGTCACCCACAATGCGGTCACCATGAGCCGGATGCACCGCCTGTTCGGGGTCACCATGATCGAGAAGGGCGTCAGCCGCCTGGTCAGCGTCGATCTCGGCGGCGCGGAAAGCCTGTTGGCGGCGGAATGATCTGTCTCGTCATGCCGGACTTGATCCGGCATCCACCTTCCTCCTTCCGCGCATGCGCCCTAAGAAGGTAGACCCCGGATCAAGTCCGGGGTGACGTCATTCCAGGAAACGCCGATGAGCGCCCCCTTCATCCCGCCTTTCCCCCCGCGCGGCGCCGGCCCCGTCCCGGTCTGGCGCGGCTTCGTCGGGGAGCGGGCTCGGACCGCCGTCTACGGTTGGTCGAAGCTCGCCTTCCGCCAGCCTTACATGAAGCGCAGGATCCTCGGCTTCAACGTCCACATCCCACTCGACCCGGATCTGGTCCAGCACGTCCTGCTCGACAACGCCTCCAATTACGTGAAGCCCGACGTGGTCAAGCGGCTGCTCGCTCCGGCGATCGGGGAGGGGCTGCTCACCTCCGACGCCGGGCTGTGGCGGGAGCAGAGGAAGATCGTCGCCGCCAATTTCGCTCCGGCGGCGGTCGACGCCCTGATGCCGGAGTTCGG
>JASLBD010000385.1 GCA_030146745.1 Allosphingosinicella sp.
GTCAGCGCCTGCGACCCGCCGGTCACCGCAATCCGCGCGCCGTGCCGCTCCACCACCTCGGCGAAGACATCGGTCAGGCCGCGGTCGATGTTCGCGATACGAGTAAGATCGCCCGACCAGGACTGGAGGCGGGCATTGGCCAAAGCTTGCTCCGGAGCGTCCTTCACGTCCGCAAGCTCGTTCACGATCTGCGCGAGGACTTCGGCATAGGCGTTAGCCAGGGAGGCGACCTGGTCGTCGGTGAGCTTCGACCGATCCACATCGAGCATCAGTCTGGCCCGGCGCCCGTCGCGCTCGATGCTCGCTTGGCAAGTGAGCGTGTAGTTCGAATATTCGAACCCTCCGGATTCGACGATCTGGAAGCCGTTGGCGGCCACCCGGTCGAGCACCCGGAAATCGGTGAAATTGAACAATGTCTCCGGCGCCTGCCGCCCGGGCAGCAGATCAAGCATGTCGGCAAGCGGGTACCGCCGATGCTGCGCGCTGCGCTGCTCCCAGGCGGACAGGTCGCGCAGCCGTTCCGGCCAGGAGGCGTCGCTGAACCGGTAGGCAAGCGGAAGCGTGTTCAGGAAAAGACCCAGCACCGCCTCGCCGCCCTCCACCTCGGGCCGGCCGTTGGTTACCATACCGGTCAGGACGTCGGGCCTTCCAGCCCAGAGACTGAGGACCTTGAGGTGCGCTCCGAGCAGCAGGAGCTTGACCGAAAGGCCCAATTTTTGCGCCGCTTCGACGAGACCGTTCTGGAGCTGCGCATCCAGCGCCACCGGCACGCGCATGGGCGTCCGGGTCGCTGAAACAGGAGCGAACCGCGCCAGCGTTTCGGTGCTGACGCCCGTCAGGGAATTCTCCCAATAACGGCGGCTCGACTCGGATCGCACGGCTTCGCGCTCAAGCGCGACGAACTGGGCGAACCGGGGCCCTTCCGATCCGGATGCGGTTGAACCGTCCGCCACTCGCCGCAATTCGGAGGCGACCTCCGCGAGCAAGGTCGCGACGCTCCAGCCGTCGGCGATGGCATGGGGGAAGCAGAACGAAAGCTGGTTCTCATCCTCCCCGAGCCGAAGCAGCGCCACCCGCATCAGGGACGGCTTCGTTATGTCGACCGGCACCCTGAGCGCCTCGTCGGTCCACTCGGAGATGCGCCGCCGCTGATCCTCCGGATCGAGCCGCGTCAGATCGTGGACCTCGAGGCGCGCACGCGCCCGGCGGGAAACGAGCTGAAGCGGCTCGGAGAAGCGCGCCAGTTCGAACCCCGTGCGGAGAATCGGATGACGCTCGATCAGCCTCGCCAAAGCCTGCTCGAGATCCGTCTCCTCGATTCGGCCTCGCAGCCGGTAGCTGACCACATCGAAATAGCGGCCGCTGCTCCGGTCGAATTCCCAGTGGAAGAGCATCCCGCTCTGCATCCGGGTCAAGGGATAAGCATCTTCGATCAGCGCTTCATCGATGAGGGCGCGATCGGCGCCGGAGATCAGAGCGAATGGCTCGGCTCCGGCGGCAGGCTTGGCTTCAGCCGCGGGGAGGGACTGGACCAGCGCCGCCAGCTGGCGCACGCTTGGGCAGGTGAACAGGTCTTCCAGGCTGAGCCGATAACCGGCCCTCTTCGCCCGGGCGCAAACGGCGATCGCGTTGATCGAATCCCCTCCCAGAGCGAAGAAATCGTCGTCCAGAGTGACCTGTGAAGCGCCGAGCGCCTCGGCGAAAATCGTGCGCAAGGTGGTCTCAGCCGCGGATTCGATGTCGCCGGACGCTCGGCCGAGCTCATGGCGGTCCACCTTCCCGCTCAGCGTGAGCGGCAGATGATCCACGATGTTGATTTCGTCGGGAAGGAAGGCGGATGGAAGGCGCCGTGCTAGCCCGTCGGCAACGGATGCCGCGGTCGCCGCCGAATCCCGCGGGACGACGTATGCGACCAAAGCCGCAGGCCGTCCGGAGCCGGCGCTGCGGAGCGTCACCGCCCCCGCCCGAACGTTGGGCAGAGCCGACAGTTGATGTTCGATCTCGCCGAGCTCGATGCGCACGCCGCGCCGCTTCACCTGGCGGTCCACCCGCTCGAGATAGGTGAGGAGGCCCTTGTCCGCAGTTTCGACGACGTCGCCGGAATCGTACATTCGGGCGCCCGGAATCCGGGAGAACGGGTCCGGGCGAAACGCGTCGGCGGTGCGCTTTGGATTTCCGATGTGGCCGCGTCCGACGATTTTCCCGCCGATGAACAGGCGTCCGCTGCCCGGTTCCGCCACCGGGTTCAGCGCCTCATCCAGCACATAGGCGGCGGCCCCCGCGATCGCCTTGCCGATCGGCACGCGCTCGACGTCCTGCCCGGTGCACGGATGGACTGCGGTCCAGATCGAAGCCTCGCTCGGCCCGTAGGCGTTGTAGAGGCGAAACCGCGCGGCCCATTGCGAGGCGAGCCGGGCCGGCAAAGCTTCGCCGGCCGAAACGATGATCGCGCCGGGAGGCAGGCTCGCCGGCTCGAGCCAACCCAGGATCGTCGGTGGAACGACGATGAAGGAGGCGTTGCAGGCGCGCGCGCGCGCTGCAAACGCCTCGGGATTGTGCCGGTCGTACTCTGCAACTACGACCAAGCGGCCGCCGTTCATCACGGCCGCCACCATCTCCCACAGCGACGCGTCGAATGCGGGAGACGCGAATTGCGTCATGACGGTATGTTCGTCGAGGGCGAAAATTCTCTGTTGCTGGACGATGAAGTTTTCGAGCCCGGCGCGGGGAATGGCTACGCCTTTGGGAGTCCCGGTCGATCCCGACGTGAATATCACATAGGCCAGCGCCTCCGGTGGGATTTCAATATCCGCGGCCTGGGAATCTCGTCTCCGCACCTCGTTCCCGGGCAGGTCGATCGAGCAGGGAACGACGTTCGTGCCGGGCGGGACGATCTCCGCAAAGCGGGGGGCATGTTCCGGCCGAGTCAGGATGACGCGTGGGCGGCAGCTCAGGAGAATCGCCTTCAGCCGCTCGTCCGGCTGTTGCAGGCTGACCGGAACGTAAACCGCGCCCCGGCGCCAGATGGCGAGAGTGGCGCATACCAGATCGGCGGAGGGCGGAAGGGCAACGACGACCGGAGTCTCCGGGCCGACTCCAAGCTCGAGCAGCGCAGCCGCGAGTTCGCCCGATCTGGCATCGAGCTCGGAATAGGTAAGCGAGCGCGCCTCGTCCTCAACCGCCACCCGGTCCGCGAAGGTGCGAGCGACCCGCCGGAACCGGGCCGTCAGGTCCTCCGGCCGCTGCCCGTCCGGGTCATGCCCCGCGGCGGCGGGGAGCGATCCCGAGTGGCCCGCAGCCGTGACGCACCCGAGCGCTTCGCGATAAGCCGCTTCGACCTCGTCGAGCCGATCGGACCAACCCGAATCGAGCCGGACTTCCAGCCTGAGCGACAGTTGCTGGGTCCGCTGGTCGAACGCGGCCTGGACCGCGAGGGGCAGCGAGGCCTCCTCGACGACGTCATGATCGGTGATCCGGACGTCCGGTAGCTGCCGAAGGCGGGCGAAAACATGGAAATTGGTGAAGTTGAACGCCGCCGGCAGGAAGTCGCGCCGCCGAAGGAGCCTTCGAGTCTCGAGATAGGGGAACAGCCGGTGAGGCCACAGCCTCGCCTCCTCGGCGCGTACCGATTCGAGGAGGTCCCGCCCGGTCAAACCGGCGACGTCGATCCGCAATGGCAGCGTGTTCAGGAACACGCCCAAGGCTTCGTGGGCATCGCGCTGCTCGGGGCGGCCGTGCGACACCAGACCGGTGACGACATCGTCGCTGCCCAGCAGCGTGGCTTGAGCGCGGACGTGGGCGGCCAGCAGCACCGTTCGCGCGCTCACCCCGGCCTCCCTAGCGGGCTGGAGCAGGGATCGGGAGATATCGGGCCCGAGATCCAGGGTCCGCCTGACGATCCCGCCCTGGTTTGCGGCGCGGGGGCGGCCCGCCTCTTCGAGGAGTTCGAACGGCGCTCCGGCGAGATATTCGCTCCAGAAGCCGCGCTCCACCTCGGAGACCATCGCGGCGCGCTCGGCGGCGACGAAATCGGCGAAGCTCGTTCGAAGCGAGCGGCCCTGCAGCCGTCGGCCCGCACGCACCGAAGAATAAGTCTCGAAAAGCTCGGTGACGAGTGAGGCGACGCTCCACCCGTCCAGTATCGCGTGGTGGAAGCTCAGAGTGAGCGACCATCGATCCGCTGCGTTCCAATGCGCGGCGATGCGCATCAGAGGCGGCGTCGACCAGTCGAAGTCACGCCTCCGCTCCTCCTCGCGCCAGGCGGTAAACGCCCGCGCCTGGTCTTCGGCGGATCGGCCGGTCCAGTCGAACACCTGCACCGGGATGGTGCTGCGCGGATCGACGATTTGCTGAGGGAGCGGCAGCGCATCCAGATCGAAGGCCGTTCTCAGTACCGGGTGGCGGGCGGCGACATGCCTCACCGCGGCCTGCAGTGCCGCAGCGTCGAAAGGCCCTTCGCAGGTGTAGGTACAGACGTCGTGATAGGTTCCGGAGCTCGGGCGCCGCGCGGAATGGAACAGCATCCCCGCCTGCAGCGCGGCGAGCGGATAAGTCACTTCATGCGCCGGATCCTGCCCCTCGTCGCCGTCAGTCACGGGACTTCCGAGGACGGTGACAGTTCGTGCATAATCGCTGAGGACGGGCTGATCGAAAAGCTGAGCCAGCTCAGCGTCGAGCCCGCTCTGGAGCAGAAGGCCCTTGATCTGGATGCTGAGGATGGAGTCTCCGCCGAGCTCGAAGAAGTTGTCGTGTCGTCCGACCTTGGGCACTCCGAGCACTTCGGCCCAGACGGCGGCGAGCGCTTCCTCGATCGCCCCTTCGGGCGGCGCGGCTGCTT
>JASLBD010000421.1 GCA_030146745.1 Allosphingosinicella sp.
ACCTCGGAGGAGACGAGCTTGTCCTTGGTCTGCGAGCCGAACTTGGGGTCGGGAAGCTTGACCGAGACGATCGCGGTCAGCCCCTCGCGCATGTCGTCGCCGGTGAGGCTGACCTTCTCGCGCTTCATCATGCCGGATTTCTCGGCATAATTGTTGAGGGTTCGGGTCAGGGCCGCGCGGAAGGCGGCGAGGTGGGTGCCGCCGTCGCGCTGGGGGATGTTGTTGGTGAAGCAGAGCGTCTGCTCGTAATAGGAGTCGTTCCACTCGAGCGCGACCTCGATCCCGACGTCGTCGCGCTGGCCGGTGACCGAGATGGGGTCCGGGATCAGCGCGGCCTTGGTCCGGTCGAGATAGCGGACGAAGGCGGAGATTCCGCCCTCGTAATAAAGCTCGACCGACTTCTCCTCCTCGTGCCGGGCGTCGGTGAGGATCAGGCGGACTCCCGAATTGAGGAAGGCGAGCTCGCGGAAGCGGTGCTCGAGCTTCTCGAAGTCGAACTCGACGATCTTGAACGTCTCGGGCGAGGGCAGGAAGGTGACCCGAGTGCCCTTCTTCTCCCCGGCGGGGCCGACCACCTTGAGCGGCGCCTCGGCGTCGCCGTGGCGGAAGCGCATATAATGCTCCTCGCCGTCGCGCCAGATGGTCAGGTCGAGCCATTCGGAGAGAGCGTTGACGACGGACACGCCGACGCCGTGGAGGCCGCCCGACACCTTGTAGGCATTGTCGTCCGACGTGTTCTCGAATTTGCCGCCGGCGTGGAGTTGGGTCATGATGACCTCGGCCGCCGACACGCCTTCCTCGGCATGGATCCCGGTCGGGATGCCCCGGCCGTTATCCTCGACCGAGACGGAGCCGTCCGGGTTGAGGACGATCCGGATCAGGTCGCAATGGCCGGCCAAAGCCTCGTCGATCGCGTTGTCGGAGACCTCGAACACCATGTGGTGGAGGCCCGATCCGTCGTCGGTGTCGCCGATATACATTCCGGGCCGCTTGCGGACCGCGTCGAGGCCTTTCAGCACCTTGATGGAATCGGCGCCGTAAGCATTTTCGCTGGGGGGGGTTGCCATCGGCCAGATATAGCGACGAAAGGGCCGAAACCCAAGGATTTTGGCGGGTTCCGGGCAGGTTTTTTCGCAGGTGCAGCATCGCCTGGCGGGCGTCCGGAAACGGACCGGGAGACGAAGTGGACGGATGCCGGGCTTCTGCCTCCCTGCCGGCGGAGCGGTGGGGAGGGGGCGCAGGCGACGCCTGGTGGAGGGGTGATCTGACGGAGCGGCATGAGGATCGGGCGCGTGACGGCACAAGCCGGCGCCAGTTATCCCCCAACCGTCTGCGATGGGAAGGCAAAAGGGCGCGCGTGGGCCTTCCGTTGCCGGATGAGGGAAGTAACGGCCGGCGCCTCCCTGCCGCGGGTACCCGCCGCTGGACGACTTTGTGCTTTCGTGTCGTTACTCGAAGGCGCCCAGGCTTTGTGAAGAGCCGCCGGTCCCGCTGCCTTCGCTCTGCGAGGCCAAGGTGGCACCGGCCCCGCCCCCTCGCGGGGGGCGGCGCCGCCGCTCTCAAGCCAAGAACATTATCCGCCGCCCGCATAGACTCCTTCCAAGGCCGGCCATTCTAATCAAGCGCTTGCCACTCGGTGCCAGGCACCGAACTCGCGGGATTTGAATTTTCCGCAGGGATTGGGGACGCGGAGCGTCGCTCGGGGCCGGAGGCTGAAACGGGTTCAGACTGACGCTCGGGGCGGGCGATGGGCCGCCGGTCAGAGCGGGCGAACGGCGCCGTCGATGAGCTCGAAGCGGATCGCGGCGGGGCCGAGCCCAGCGAACAGGTCCGCCTCCGTTCCGGTCATCCACACCTGCCCGCCCCCGGCCTCCAGCCGCTCGAACAGAGCCGCCCGGCGGCGGGGGTCGAGGTGGGCGGCGATTTCGTCGAGGAGCAGGATCGGCCGCCGGCCCGCGCGTTCGGCGACGAGATCGGCGTGGGCGAGGACGATAGAGAGCAGAAGCGCCTTCTGCTCGCCCGTCGAGCACAAGCCGGCGGGCCGGCGCTTTTCGAGATGGGTGACGGCGAGGTCGGTGCGGTGCGGCCCGGCGAGGGTACGGCCGGCCGCGGCGTCGCGGGCCCGGCCGCGGGCGAGCTCCAGCGCCAGATCCTCGCCGCCGCCTTCGAGGGCGAGGCCGGCGCGCGCGAACGGGCCTTCGGGAGCGTCGGCCAGCCTTTCGCAAAGCAATATCACGGCGCCGGCCCGGGCCGAAACCAGAGCGGCGCCATGCTCGGCCATCCGCGCCTCGAGCGCCGAAAGCCAGGCCTCGTCGCGCGGCCCCTCCTCCGCCAGCAGCTTGTTGCGCGCCCGCATCGCCGCTTCGTAGCGGGCGGCATGGACGGCGTGGCCCGGCTCGAGCGCCAGCACGAGCCGGTCGAGGAAGCGGCGGCGCCCGCCGGCGCCTTCCTGGAAGAGGCGGTCCATGGCCGGAGTCAGCCAGAGCACCGACAGCCATTCGGAAAGGGAGGTCGCCGACGCCGCGGCGCCGTTGATCCGGACCTGACGCCGTTCGGGGGCGGAGGGCGACGTGCCGGTTCCGATCTCGAAATCCTCCAGCCTCGCCGCCACCGAGAAGCCGCCGCCGCCGCCGCTTCGCGCCATTTCGGACAGGGTCGCCCCCCTCAGCCCCCGACCCGGCGAGAGCAAAGAGACCGCTTCCAGCACGTTGGTCTTGCCGGCGCCGTTGTCGCCGGTGAGAACGACCGGGCCCGGCCCCGGCGCGAGCAGGGCGTCGCGGTGGCTACGAAAATCGGTGAGGACGAGACGGGCGATTGCCATGACCCGTCCCTAGCGGAACGGCGGCGGCGCGAACAATCATCGCCACATCGTCATCCCCGGACTTGATCCGCGATCGATGCACGCGGACCGAGACAGGATTGCACCGCCGGTGATCATGGATTGACCTACGGTCGTCTCGGGCTCCGGCTTTCGCCGGAATGACGGGAAGGGCCAGATGCCGTCAGCCCCGCCGTGACCAGCCGCCTCTGGGCTTCGTGGTAGCGCAGCGGCTCGCGATGCGCAGCCGCGCCCGCGCCGATTCCGGCGGCTCGGCCATCAGCGCCTGGTAATCCTAGCGAGCAGCCGGCGGAGCGCCCGGAATGCGTGCCCCATTCCCCGCTTCGCCGGGACGGCGGGGTTGAAGGACCGGCTCGCCACCGGCGACTCCGCTGCTGACAAGGATGTCAGTGCCGCATGTCCCGCAACCGCGTTCAATCAGGAAGGGGAGCCGACGCCGTCCTCGAGGCTTGACCGGCGGGCCAGGGCTTTCGCCATCCTGCGCCCCACCTCGGTGCCGATGAGCGACGCGACTCCGGCGAACGTCATCCAGGTCAACGCCCTGTCCGTCTGGCCGATGGCCATCGCCCAGACGATCGCGATCGCGAACAGGACCGCCGCCACTATGACTATCCATTTGAGCCAGAAATCGGCGGGTCGGACCGACTTGAAAAGCTGGCTCGAGGCGACGCCCGCGATCAATGCCCCGGCCAGGCCCTGGACGAAGCCGATCGCGACGGCGCCGGGCTTGGCCGCTTCGATGTTCGCCCACCCGCCGAGATAGGCGATGACGAAATTGGCAAGGGCGAGACAGACGAGCGTTACGACCAATGCCGCCGCATAGACCCAGGCCCCGGGCGCTTCCCGTTCCATCGTCACACCCGCATCGGCATCAGGACGTAGAGCGCCGCCGCCTTGTCGTTCTCGCGAAGCAAGGTGGGAGCGGCGGCGTCGGTGAGGTGGACCTCGACGACGTCGCCTTCGATCTGGCCCAATATGTCGAGCAGGTAACGGGCGTTGAAGCCGATCTCGAGGCCGTCGGCATTGTAATCGCCCGGCACTTCCTCGGCGGCGGTGCCGTTCTCGGGGCTGGTGACCGAGAGGGTGACCCGGTCGCGGTCGAGCGCCATCTTGACCGCGCGGGTCTTCTCGCTGGCGATGGTGGCTACGCGGTCGACGCCCTCCTCGAAGCTTCGCGGATCGATGCGCAGGAGCTTGTCGTTCGCGGTCGGGATGACCCGGCTGTAATCGGGAAAGGTGCCGTCGATCAGCTTCGAGGTGAGGATGGCGCTGCCGAGGCCGAAGCGGACCTTGGTCTCGGAGAGCGAGATCTGG
>JASLBD010000458.1 GCA_030146745.1 Allosphingosinicella sp.
GGCGCAGCCGGTCGACTATTCTGAAGGCCGCCGCCTTCGCCACCGCCGCCGGCCTGCTCGCCACGCCGGTGTTCGCCGTCCACAAATGGTCGACCTACCACTGGAAGCGCACCACCACCCAGATCAGCCCGCCGATCGGCGACAACGTCACCACCGCCTGGGACAGCTATCTCACCACCGCAGTCGCCGACTGGAACCGTTCGAGCTACATCCAGAGCTCGAAGGTCGCGGGCGGCACCACCCGCAGCACCTGCGCCCCGCGCGCCGGCCGGATCGAGGTCTGCAACTACGCCTACGGCAATACCGGCTGGCTCGGCATCGCCCAGATCTGGCTGTCCTCCGACGGCCATATCAGCCAGGGCACGACCAAGCTCAACGACACCTATTACGGCTCGGGCAGCTCCTACAACACGCCGGCCTGGCGCGCTGCGGTGACCTGCCAGGAGATCGGCCACGATTACGGCCTCGCCCACCAGGACGAGAATTTCAGCACCGACGCGACCAATTCGTGCATGGAATATACCAACATCCCGTCGGGCAACGAGCATCCCGACGCGCACGATTACAACCAGATCGCCTCCATCTACTCGCACCTTCACTCAGCTTCGAACCTGCCGGCGGCGGCGGAGCCCGACGGCCAGGCGATCGGCCATACGCGGGAGCATTGGGGCAAGCAGATCGGCCACCACACCTTCATGCGCGACCTCGGCAACGGCCGTAAGGTCATCACCGACGTGCTGTGGATCGGCCACGGCCACAAGAAGTAAGAGCTAGAGCAGCGCGTCCCCCCCAACGGACGGCATGTTCTGAAGGAGTCCCTCCGGCTCGATCCCGGCCGGAGGGACTTTTTTCGTGCGTGTCCCGCCCGGCGGAAATCTGCCCCGAGCGTCATTCTGAACCTGTTTCGGCCTCCAGCCTCGAGCGGGACTCCGCGTCCCGAAAAAATTCTGTGCCGCACACCCGTCCTTCCGGAAAATCCGAATCCTGGGAATTCGGTGCCTGGCACCGAATAGCAAGCGCTTGATTCGAATGGCCGGCCTTGGAAGGAGCCTATGCGGGCGGCGGATAATGTTCTTTTTTGTTCTCATTTCTCCGTCATAGGATAGCCCTGCCCGAGTCGGCCCGATCAACCGGCGGAGGCGGGAATTCTGCGTAGGGGTTCGCCCCGAAGCCGGCGGCCGGCGCGAAGTCATCCGGGAACGTTTGAGCTCGCGTCACCTGAAGAGTCGCGGCAGCGATGTCCTCCGCGGAGCGTCGGATGCGGCATGGAGCGTGAAAAGGCCGGCGCCCGGACTTGGGGCGTCCCCCGCGCTCCTGCCGTCATTCCGGCGAAAGTCGGGATGACGAGACGGTCCCACCTGCGTCCGCCTCGTCCGGCTGCCTTGCTTCCGCGGAAGAAGAGGACGGGGCCTCTTTCCGGATTCTAAGCCCCGCTCGCCGTCAGCGCGGCGACGAAGGCCTTGCGCCAGGCCAGGACGTCGTCCCGTTCCACGCTTTCGTTCAGCGCCCGCCAGCGCCTTATCCTTTCCGTTTTCGGCATCTCGATCGCCTGCAGGATGGCGTCCGAAATCTCCTCCTTGCTGTAGGGATTGACGAGCAGCGCCTCCTTCAGCTGAAGCGCCGCCCCGGCGAAGCGCGAGAGGATGAGGACGCCCGGATCCTCCGGGTCCTGCGCGGCCACATATTCCTTGGCGACGAGGTTCATCCCGTCCCTCAGCGGGGTGACCAGCCCGACCTCGGCGGCCCGGTAGAAGCCGGCCAGATCCTCGCGGGGATAGCCCTGGTTGACGTACCGTATCGGCACCCAGTCGACCTCGGCGAACTCGCCGTTGATCCGCCCGCTCAGCTCGTCGAGCCGCTCGCGGATGACCTCGTAGGTGGCGACCTCGCCGCGCGACGGCGGCGCGATCTGGAGCAGGAAGACCTTGCCCTTGCAGTCCTCATGGTCCTCGAGGAAGCGGCGATAGCCGAGGAAGCGCTCCTCGAGCCCCTTCGAATAATCGAGCCGGTCGACCCCGATGATCGTGCGCCGCCCGGCCGCGCTGACCCGCATCTTCTCGAAGGCGGCCAGCGCACTCGGGCCCGCCGCCGCCTTGGCGAACTCCTGGTAATCGATCCCGATCGGATAGGCGCCGGCATGGACCGAGCGCTCGCCGACACGGATGGTGCCGTCCTCGTCGCAATGGCCGCCCAGCTCGTGCTCGACATAATGGCGGAAGCTCTCCAGCCATTCCTCGGTCTGGAAGCCGATCACGTCGTAGGCGAGCATCGACAGGACCAGCCCCTCGTGGAAGGGCAGCGACACCATCAGCCGCGCCGGCGGCCAGGGTATGTGGAGGAAGAATCCGATCCGGTTCTTCACCCCGCGGTCGCGCAATTGCTGGCCGAGCGGGATCAGGTGGTAGTCGTGGACCCAGATCAGATCGTCGGGCTCGATGAGCGGCTGCACGGTCTCGGCGAAGCGCTCGTTGACCCGCTCGTAGCCGCCGGCGAAGCTCCGGTCGTATTCGGCGAGGTCGATCCGGTAGTGGAGGAGCGGCCACAAAGTCCGGTTGGCATATCCGTTATAATATTCGTCGACGTCCTGCTCCTCGAGGTCGATCGTCGCGGTCGTTACCCCCTCGTGGCGCTGCAGGTCGATATGGCCGGTGAACTCCTCGGCCGTCTCGCCCGACCAGCCGAACCACAGCCCGCGATGGTCGCGAAGCGCCGCCGACAACGCGACGGCGAGCCCGCCCTGCGACCCGTCCCCCTCGCCCTTCGGCTTGGAGACTCGATTCGAGATGACGATGAGGCGGCTCATTGGGCCCTCGCCCCCCTCTCGTCATCCCGGCGAAGGCCGGAATCCATGAACAGCAATACGTCGTGTTCGATCGGAACCGTGGTCATGGGTCCCGACCTTCGCCGGGATGACGGGAATGCATTCATCTCACCGCACTCCATGGCCGCGACAGGAGCACGGCGCAATTGATCAGGCCGACGAGTGAATAGGTTTGCGGGTAATTGCCCCACAGCTCGCCGGTGGCGAAGTCGCTGTCCTCGGAGAGCAGCCCCGCCGGAGTCAGCCGCTCCAGCATGTGCTCGTAAAGCTCGCGCGCCTCGCCCTCGCGCCCGGCGAGATGGAGCGCCTCGATCAGCCAGAAGGTGCAGAAGTTGAAGGCGGTCTCCGGCAGCCCGAAATCGTCCTCGGCGGCGTAGCGAAGCATATGCTCCCCTCGCCTCAGCCCCTTCTCGACCGCCTCGAAGGTGGCGAGGAAGCGCGGGTCGTCGGGCTCGAGGAAGCGCATGTCGACGAGCTGGAGCAGGCTCGCGTCGAGCTCGTCGCCGCCGAAGCTGGCGGCGAAGCGGCTCTCGGGCGCGTACCAGGCGGCTTCCTCGATCCGGGCCCGGATCGCCGCCGCCCGGTCGCGCCACAGGGCCGCTCGGTCGTCGAGCCCGAGCACCTCGGCGGCGTTGGCCAGGCGGTCGCAGGCAGCCCAGCTCATCACCGAGCTGTAGGTGTGGACGGCGCTGCGGGTTCGATATTCCCAAAGCCCGGCGTCGGGCTGGTCGTGCACCTCCCAGGCCCGCTCGCCGACCCGCTCCAGCGCCCGGAAGTCGGTCTCGGTCGCCTTTCGGAACAGCCTTTCGTCGATGAAGGCCTGGACGTTGGAGAGCACGATCTGGCCGTAGGCGTCGTGCTGGATCTGGGCGTAGGCGGCGTTGCCGACCCTTACCGGGCCCATGCCGCGATAGCCCGCCAGTCCCTCCGCCTCGCCCTCGTCGAGCTTCGCCTCGCCCGACACCGCGTAGAGGGGCTGGATGTGGCCGCCCTTGGCCTCGTCGACGATGTTCCTCAGATAGCCCAGATACTTCTCCAGGACGTCGAGCGCGCCGAGCCGGTTCAGCGCCTGCACCGTGTAATAGGCGTCGCGAATCCAGCAATAGCGATAGTCCCAGTTGCGCCCGCTGCCCGGCGCCTCCGGGATCGAGGTGGTGAGCGCGGCCACGATCGCCCCGGTTTCCTCGTGCTGGCACAATTTGAGCGCGATCGCCGCCCGGATCACGATCCGCTGCCATTCGAGCGGAATGGCGAGGCCGCGAACCCAGGCACGCCATTCGTCCGCCGTCTCGTGGAGCATCGCCGCGAGGCTGTGCCCGACATGGCCGACGAAGGGCTCGTCGGGGCCGAGGAAGAAATGGTGGCTCTGCTCGAGCCGGAAGCTTCGGCCCTCGATCAGATGGCCGACGGGAGCGTCGGTGGTGAGCCTCAGGGGCTGCGGCTTGACCAGATAGCGAATGTGGTTGGTGCCGCTGGTCCGCTCGGCATCGCGCCCGCCCCAGCCGCTCGCCGGGTTGAGCGCCACCCGGACCCGGGGCGCGCCCTGCAGCGGCCTGACGATCCGGGCGAAGGCGACCGGGCGGTACATCCGGCCCGACTTTTCGAAGCGCGGACAGAAATCGAAAACCTCGGCGACCGCTCCGTCGGAATCGGTCAGCCGGGTGGTCAGGATGGCGGTGTTGCGCAAATAGCTTTGTTCTGCCGAGACCTGGTTGTCGACCGAGATGCGCCACTCGCCGCGGGGCAGATCGGATTGTCCCTTGGGCTCGAGCAGCGAGCAGAACAGCGGGTCGCCGTCCACCCGCGGCGCGCAACCCCAGACGAAGCCGGCCTCGCGGTCGACCAGCGCGCTTACCTGGCAATTGCCGATCGGCCAGAGCGACAGGTCAGTCATAAGCCGCCGCCTCCAGCCAGGAGGTCACGTCCGCGACGCCATCGAGCCGCCACCGCGCCGCGGTCGGCCGGGCGGGCCCGACCAGCACCCCCTCCCCGCCCAGCGCGGAGGCTGCGCGAAACGCGTCCTCATCGGTAAGATCGTCGCCCACGAACACAGGACGCGCGCCCGCAAAGGGTGGTTCCCCCATGAGCCGCCTCAGCGCCTCTCCCTTGTCCGAGCCTTGCGGCCGAAGCTCGACGACCATCTTGCCGCGCTGAAGGGAGAGGCCGGAGTTCCTGGCGAGCGCCTCCAGGAAAGCATCGGCTTCCTCGGCCCGTTCCGGCGCGAGCCGGTAGTGGAGCGCCACTCCGGCCGGCTTGTCCTCGACCAGGAGCCCCTCGCTCCCGGCCGCGAACAGGCGAATCGACTCGCGCGCCTCGGCCAGCCCGGGCGGCGCGGAAACCGGAATCGAGCGTCCATCGGCATAATGGAGCTCGGCCCCGTGCGAGCCGGACAGGACCGCCGCCTTGGGGTCGAGATGGTTTCGAAGGTCGTCCACGGCCCGGCCGCTGACAATGGCGAGGCGCCCGCCCAGCCGTTCGGAGAGCCGGTCGAGAAGCGGCGTCAGCCCGCTCGGGACTGAGATCGCGCCGGGCGCCTCAGCGAGTTCGACGAGGGTCCCGTCGAAGTCCAGGAACAGGGCGGCGGGCGCGAGGCGGGACAGCGACGGTGGGCGGGATTCGGGCATTCGGCCCGTTGGCAAGTTACCGCTCGATTCACAATGGCACCCATCGTTTTTCCCGGAAAGAACAGCCAGCAAACCGCGACAAGTATGGAAAAATAATTTCATTTCGGCTGGTTGATGACCGTCAAAATTGATGTATCCAATTGCGCCAGGGGGGACGCTGCATATGGCTGAGCCGTTTCTGTCGGAAATCCGGCTGTTTTCGTTCGACTTCCCGCCGAAAGGCTGGGCTTTCTGCAACGGGCAGTTCCTGCCCATCAACCAGAACCAGGCGCTGTTCGCGCTGCTGGGCACGACCTATGGCGGCAACGGGCAGACGACCTTCGCTCTGCCCGATCTTCGCGGCCGCTGCGCCATGCACAAGCAGGGCAACGCCTACACCCTCGGCTCGACGGGCGGGGCCGAGTCGGTAACCATCACGCAGCAGACGATGCCGCAGCATCTCCACTTCGTGACGGCGTCGACGGCCAATGGCGACACGCCGGTGCCCGCGGGAAATATGATGGGGGCGTTCAACAACGCCTACCGGGCGCCCACTCAGACATTCATACCGATCGATCCGTCGACGATATCGAATGTCGGCGGGAGCCAGCCGCACAACAACATGGCGCCTTATATCGCGATCAACTTCTGCATCGCGCTGCAAGGCATTTTCCCGTCGCAGAATTGAGGGGGCAGATAAATGGCTCAGCCATACGTCGGTGAAATTCGCCTGTTCGCGGGCAACTTCTACCCAAGCGGGTGGCTGTTCTGCGACGGCCAGGAACTTCCGATCAGGGAGAACGAGACGCTATACCAGCTGATCGGCACGACCTACGGAGGCGACGGCCAGAGCACTTTCGCCCTGCCGGACCTGCAGTGCCGCATCCCGATCCACTTCGGCACCGGCGCGAGCCAGATCGCGCACCCGATCTCGGAGAAGGCCGGCACCGAATCGGAGACTCTGACCGTTCAGCAAATCCCGAGCCACACGCATCCGTTCATCGTGGCCGGCGAAACGGGCATCCAGACCAACGCCGGTGGAGCGATGGTAGGGAGCGGCATCACCGTCTATCGGCCGCAGCCCGCGACCGTGCCGATGAACGCGGCCGTGATCTCGCCGGTCGGCGGAAGCCAGCCGCATGAGAACATGCACCCCTACGTCGGCATCAACTACATCATCTCCCTGTTCGGGATTTTCCCGAGCCAGTTCTAATCAGGAGGACCCCGCAGTGGACCCGTTCGTCGCTGAGATCCGCATCGTCCCCTTCACCTTCGCGCCCAAGGGCTGGGCCTTTTGCGACGGGCAGCTCCTGCCGCTCTCGCAGAATACGGCGCTTTTCGCGCTGCTCGGCACGGTCTACGGCGGCGACGGCAAGAGCACCTTCGCCCTTCCCAACCTGCAGGGAGCGGCGGCGCTGCACCCCGGCCAAGGCTCGGGCCTGAGCGTACGACGCCTGGGGGAGATCGGCGGATCGGCCACCGTCACTCTGCTCGTGTCGGAGATGCCGGTGCACACGCACACGATGAGCGCCAACACCAACCCGGCGACGATCACCGTGCCGGCGGCCGACCAGTCGTTCGCCCGCAGCGGAGGCGGCGCCTTCTACAAGGCCTCGCCCTTCGGGACCACCGCGCAGATGGCGCCCCAGGCGCTGCCGCCGGCGGGGGGGAGCCTGCCGCACAACAATCTGCAGCCGTACCTCGTCCTCAACTACATCATCGCGATGCAGGGCGTATTCCCGCCGCGACCCTGATTCGTCGCCGGGGGGCCTAAAATGATCAGGGAGAATTCATCCCGACCGTCTCGCCGCGCATTGCTGGCGGGGATCGGTCTCGGCATGGCAGCGGCGGGGGCCTTCGCCGCGCCGGCCCTTCAACTCAGCTGGACCCGCAAGCCCGGCGCGAAGGACAGCTGGTGGGAGCGGCAGTTCACGTCGCTCTCGAGCGCCGGCGCGGAAGAATGGAGCCGCCGGCTCGGCTCCCAATTCGCATTTGCCGGCGGAGCCACGGCGAAGCTCGCCGCGGTCTCTCCGCTTCGCTCGCCCGGGCGGCGCCCGCCGGGCCTGCGGGGCGGCGCCTTCGCCATCGTCTTCGAGTCGGCGGGCGCCCCGCTTCCGGCCGGCGACCGAATCCTCGACGTCAGCCATGCCGAGGGCGGCGCGATGAAGATCTACTTCAGCGCCTGCACCGACACATGCGGCGGACAGCGGCTCCAGGCCATTTTCAACTGATCCGATGCCGCCGCCGCTCCGCGCAGCCGCCCGGCTGGGCGTATCCTACCGGGAATCGACCGACGCCGATCTCGGCTTCGTGGCTCTCGTCTACGCCTCGACCCGAGTCGAGGAGGTAGCCGCTGCCGGCTGGCCGGTGGAGGTCCAGCACCAGTTCCTCGCTCATCAGGCGGATGCCCAGCATCGTCACTACCGGACCCATTATCCGAACGCCGAATGGCTGGTGATCGAGCGCCGCGGCGAGCCGATCGGGCGCCTCTACATCGACGAGTGGCCGACCCAGATCCGGCTCATCGACATCTCGCTTCTGCCCGAGGGCCGCGGCGGCGGCGTCGGCGGTGCGATCCTCGCCGACCTCCAGGACATGGCGGCCGCGAAGGGAAAGCCGCTCAGCATCCATGTCGAGCGCAACAATCCGGCCATGCGCCTCTACCTTCGCCTCGGCTTCGCCAAGGTCGACGAGCACGGCGTATACGATCTTATGGAATGGCGCGCGCCGACCGCCGAAGCCTAGTTGAAAACGGCCTCGTAGCGGGTGCCGTCGCCGTCCCGGGCCAGGGGCACTATGAAGATCTCGAACACGTCGTCGCCCTGGCGTATCGTGTATATCGCCTGCGGCAGCACGGGATCGGCAGGCCCCCGCCATTCGAGCACGAAGGCGCCCGCTTTCCGGCCCGAAGGCGGCAGCGGCTGCACCTTGGCGAGCGTCAAGGGAATGGGTTCCTCGCCGAGCAGAAGCTCGAACGCCTGGCCTTCCCGGCCCCTGAATTCGTCCAGCCCCAGCTCCCGCATCGCCGCTGCCTACTCCAGCGTGCCGCCGGGGTCGAGGCCCCAGAAATGGCCGGTGCGGATATAGCCCTTGCGGTCGCCGACCTCGAGGAGGCACCAGCCGCCCGTGCATTTCGAAAGGCGGCCGACCACTCCGGGCTCGGCCAGATAGCGGACCTTCGAATCCTCGGACCGATCCTGGTGGAGCGGCCGCGCCGCGTCGCCGGTGACGAGAGCCGTCCTCCGGTCGCTCAGCAGCCGCTGCAGCATCCAGCCCGTCGTTCCGTCGGGGTCGCTGACCTTGCGCCAGTTGGGATAGGTTTCGACGACCCGGATCGGCAGGTCGGAGCGGACGTACAGCCAGGTCGCCGGATAATTCTGCCCCGGCCCCGTGCGCATCATCGCCTTGCCCGCGCTGATCGAGGCCCAATAGGGGGTCGCGCGTTCGTTCTGCGCCTGGGCCGCTCCCACCGTCAGGCCGAGCGCGAGCGCGGCCGCCAGCATGACTCTCCTCGCCATTTCGAGCCTCCTTCACCCGCCTCTTAGTCAGGAGCAGTGCCCGGGTTCAACGCCCATCTGCCTTGACGCCTCCCCTGCCCTTTCCCCAAGCGGGACGAATGAAGGTGATCGTCACCCGGAGGCTCCCCGACCGCGTCGAGGCGAAGCTCGCGGAACGCTTCGACGTCGAGTTCAATTCGGCCGACCATCCGTTCGACCGGGCGCGGCTTCAAGACGCGATGAGGCGCTGCGACGTACTGGCGCCGAGCGTTCGCGACCGGATCGACGCGGGTCTCGTCGCCGGGGCCGGCCAGAGCTTGCGCCTGATCGCGAATTTCGGCGCCGGCACCGACAATATCGACCTTCCGGCGGCGAAAGCGCGCGGGATCGCGGTCACCAACACTCCGGGCGTCCTGACCGAGGACACGGCCGATCTGGTGATGGCGCTGATCCTGATCGGCCCGAGGCGGCTCGGCGAAGGCGAGCGCAACCTGCGCGCCGGCCGGTGGCGCGGCTGGGGGCCGACCGACCAGCTGGGCGCAAGCCTCACCGGCAAGGCGCTCGGGATCGTCGGCCTGGGAAGGATCGGCGGCGCGGTGGCCCGGCGGGCCCGGGCGTTCGGAATGGCGGTCCATTATAACAATCGCCATCCCGTGCCTGGGGAGAAGGCCCGCTACTGGCCGGATCTCGACGCCATGCTGCCCGAAATGGACGTGGTCAGCCTCAACACGCCCTACGGCCCGGAAACCCGCCATCTGATCGACCGCCGCCGGCTCGGCCGGATGCGCTGCGACTCCTGGCTGATCAACGCCGCCCGCGGCGGGCTGGTCGACGAAGAGGCGCTGATCGAGGCGCTGGCGGCGGGCCGGATCGCCGGCGCCGGGCTCGACGTCTATCCCAACGAGCCCGAGGTCGATCCGCGGCTGCTCGATCTGCCCAATGTCGTGCTTCTCCCCCATCTCGGCTCGGCAACTCTGGAGAGCCGCACGGCCATGGGCGAGAAGGTCCTCGCCAACCTCACCGCCTTCGCCGAAGGGCGCGAGCTGCCGGACAGGGTCGTCTGATTCCGTCGCGTCCCTCAATCCCCCGTCAGGATCCGGTCAACCAGCTGCTTCACGGTCGGCACGAAGCCGTTCGAGTAGAACGGATCGTTCTTGAAGCGGAAAGCGGCGTGGCCGGCGAACATCAGATTCCCGTCGACCGGGCCGCCATGAGCGATGTCCTGCAGAGTCTTCTGGATGCAGAAGCTGCGCGGGTCTGCGAGCCGGCCGGTCGTGTTCTTCTCATTGTCCGCCCAGGATGAGAAGGCGCACTGGCTGAGGCAGCCCATGCAGTCCGCCTGGTCGCGGCGGATCTGAACCTTCTCCTCGGGTGTGACGAAGACCAGGGTCTCGTCGGGAGTCTTCAGGGTCTCGGTGAAGCCCTGCGCGAACCATTCGCGGGCATGGAGCAGGTCCCCCCTCGTCACCCAGAAATTCTTCCTGGTGCCGACCCCGACGTCGAGCTGGAAGCAATGGTCGCCCAGCTCCTCCTTGGTGAAGGCGATCTGGCGGTGCGAACGCGCCTCGAGGCTCCTCAGGAACGGGTTGTACACCGCCGAGCTGTAGAAGCCGGTCGGCGAGAAACGGTGG
>JASLBD010000003.1 GCA_030146745.1 Allosphingosinicella sp.
GAGATCGGCGCCGAGCGAGGCGCCCGCCGTCCTCACCACCCAGGTGCCGGCGATGAGGTCGCCGATCCGGAGCCGGTCGCGGTTGAAGAGGGGAAAGAACAGGAAGATGCCGCTCCACACCAGGGCGAAGAGCACGAGGAAGCCGTCGGCCGTTCCCTCGGCGGTCTGCTGGGCGAGGAAGGACAAGGGCAGGAAGACCTCGATCTCACGCATGGCGTTGCGCGCGATGACCGCTCCGCCGGTGAGCCGGGCGCCGTCCCGGGCGACCACGCGGAGGCCCATCAGCCTCTTGCCGGGAGTCGCCCCGCGGCCGCCCATTTCGAACAGTGAGAACCAGCCGTTGCGAAGGACGAAGAAGCCGAGCAGCCACAGGATGATGATCCATTCCCCCTTCGACGCCAGCGCCAGAAAGGTCAGGCCGATCGTCATCACGATCAGGATCGTGACGATCATCGTCGCGTCGAGCAGGAACGCCCCCGCCCGGGCCCCGGCGGTCCCGAGCTCGAGCTGGAGGTCGACGCCTTCGGGCGTGACGAAGCTGCGCCGCATCGAGGCGGGAGCGCCTCCCTTATTGCGCAGCGACGTGCGCATCGCGTCCCTTCCGCGGCATGTAGAAATAGGTCAGCCAGCCCGCCAGCATCGCCGCCCCGATCGAATAGCGGGAAAAGTCGTCGACGATGGTCTGGCGGCCGATGCCCTCGAGGAGCCCGGCCACCGCCAGCATCAGCACCGTTCCGGCCATGGCGAGCCCGGCCGAGCGGCCGGCCCGAACGGCGGATTCGGTGCGGGTCTCCCGCCCGGGAAAGGCGATCGCCATTCCGATCCTGAGGCCCGCGGCACCGGCGATGGCGATCGCGAACAATTCCGTCGTGCCGTGGATCGCCAGCCAGCCGCCGAGGTTGAAGGCGAGCCCCTTTGCCGCGAAGACCGCGAAGAAGGCGCCGAGCATCAGCCCGTTGTAGAGGATGAGGAGGATCGTCGGCACCGCGAAGGCGAAGCCGAGCGCGAAGGCGAAGATCGCGACCTGGCTGTTGTGGGTGAACAGATAGGTGGCGAAGGTGGCGAGCATGTCGTCCTGGCGGTCGTAGAGCGTCTTGCGCAGGGCCTCGGCGCCGGCGGACGGATCGCGTCCCGCGGCGAGCGACTCCGGGATGATTCCGTAGAACCAGCCCGGATCGCTGCGCACCAGCAGGAAGGCGACGACGGCGCTCGCCAGGGTGAGGAAGACGCAGACCAGGGTCTCGCGCCAAAGGCTCCGGACCGCCTCCGGCCAGCCGCGCGCGAAGAAATGGCCGAGCTGCCGCCAGACGGAGGTCTGGACTCCGTAGATCTGGAAATAGGCGCGGGTGCAAAGCTGCTCGAGGTAGACGATCAGGCCGCGGTCGAGGGAGGTGTCGCGCGCCACCGCGAGCGAGGACAAGGTGGTCCGGTAGAGCAACGGCAAAGCGAGGATGTCGTCGTCTGAGAGGGCCCGGATCGACCTCTTCTCCATCCGGGCCACAAGCCGCTCGAGCCGCTCCCAGTCCGACTCGTGCGCGGCCCGGAAGCGGCTGGCGTTGACCACCACGGTCCGGCTTTCGACGATCGCCGAAGCGGCTTGGCTCACAGCAGATTCCTCCGCTTGAGATCGACATAGCCGGCGACCAGCCGCTCGCCGACCCGGTCATATTCGCTTTCGATGATATGGACCCCGAGATGCTGGAGCCGGGCCAGAGCGAGCCGGCGGTCGCGGATGAGCGCCGCCGCCGTGACCGCCCGGGTGACGTCTTCCGGCCGGGCCGGCATCGCGTCGGCGATCGCCTCCAGCTCCTCGTCGCGAAGGACGACGACGAGCAGAAGGTGGGTCTCGACCATTCGCCTGGCCGCGCGGACCATGAAATCGGCCGAGGTGAGATCGGTGAACTCGGTGAACAGGACGATCATCGAGCGGCGGGTGAGCCGGGCGGCGAGAGTCGTCAAAGCGAAGGTGTAATTGGTCTCCTCGCCGCTATAGTCGATGCTCGCGGCAAGCCGCTGGAGCTCCGGGAAGGCGGCCGAGCCGGAGATCAGCCCGCTGGCGATCCTCGGCCTCGAATCGAAGGCGTGAAGAGCGACCCGGTCGCCGAGCTTGAGCGCGACCCAGCCGGTGAGAAGCATCGCCGACACCGCCCGGTCGACCCGCGGCAGCCCCGCCACCGGCTCCGACATCTGCCGCCCGCCGTCGATCGCGAAGACGATCTGGTTGTTGCGCTCGCTCCGATACTCCTTGGCGTGGAGCTTCAGGTGCCGGGCCGATTGCTTCCAGTCGATCGCGCGTCGGTCCATGCCGGAGCGATATTCGACGAGGGCGTCGAAATCGGTGCCGTCGCCGCGGTTGATCTGGGCGATCAGGCCCTGCAGCGCGTGGCGCTGGAAGACCTGGGCGCCATGCTCCCGCACCGGCCGGACATCGGGCAGGATCAGGATGACCCCGTCGAGCTCGATCTGCCGCTGCCGCCAGGCGAAGCCGAGCGGCCCGCGCCAGCGCAGCCACAATCGCTCCAGCCGGCCGGTGCCGCGCCGGGCCATTGTCAGAGGCAGCGGCGCCGCCCCCCTGCCCGACTCGAGCGCGATCCACAGCCGCCCGTCATCCTCCAGATCGACGAGCGGGCCGGCGGCGACCGCCACCTCGGCGTCGGCCGGAGTCGCGCCGCCCTCGAGAGTGACCGTCACCAGCGCCTCGACGGTCGCCCCGACATAGGCGGTGGCGGGAGCGTCCAGCTTCGCCTCGCCGTGGCGGACGGCGCTGAGGGCGTCGGCCAGGGTCAGGAGCAGCACCGCCACCGGCCAGGCGAGGCCGGCATACCAGCGCTCCGGCATGGCCGCGGCGACGACCAGGGTGAACGGCACCCCGGCCGCCGCCGCAAGCACCGCCATTCGGGTGGGATAGATCAACGCGGCGCCTCGATCGTCTCGATGATGTCGGTCACCACGTCCTCGACGACCCGGCCGTTGATCTCCGCCGCCGGCGACAGGATCAGGCGGTGGCGGAGCAGGGCCGGGGCGAGAATCTTGACGTCGTCGGGGATGACGAAGTCGCGGCCGTCGATCGCCGCCCGGGCCCGGGCGGCGCCGGCGAGCATCGCCCCGGCGCGCGGGCTCGCGCCGGTCTCGAGATCGGCGACGTCGCGGGTGCCCCGGATCAGTGCGGAGATATAGTCGATCACCTCGTCGACCAGCTTCACTTCGCCCACCGCCGCCACCGCCGCACCGATCGCGGCGGAATCCGCCTGGCGCTCGACTCCCCATTGCTCCGGCTCCATCGCCGACTTGCGAGCCCCGTGGGTGGCGATGATCCGCCTCTCCTCCTCGGCGGACGGATAATCTACGGTCTGCTTGAACAGGAAGCGGTCGAGCTGCGCCTCGGGGAGCGGGTAGACGCCCTGCTGCTCGATCGGGTTCTGGGTCGCCACCACCATGAAGCGCTCCGAGAGGGGGAGGCTTTCGCCGTCGAGGGTGACGGTGCGCTCCTGCATTGCCTCCAGAAGGGCGGCCTGGGTCTTGGGCGGAGTGCGGTTGATCTCGTCGGCGAGGAGCAATTCGGTGAAGACCGGCCCGCGGGTCAGGGTGAAGGTCGAGGTCTGGAAGTTGAACAGATTGGCGCCGATGATGTCGCCCGGCATCAGGTCTGGCGTGAACTGGATTCGGCCGAATTCGAGCCCGACCGCCCGGGCGAAGCTGTGCGCGATCAGGGTCTTGGCCGTGCCCGGCGGCCCTTCGAGCAATATATGCCCGCCCGCGAACAGGGCGACGAGCATCAGGTCGACGGTCGCCTCCTGGCCCACCACCGCCTTCGCCACCTCGCCCCGGATCGTCGCCGCCAATTCCCGTACCTGCGCTACGCTCACCCTTTTTTCTCCCCCTGCCATCGATGCAGCGCCTGTGCCGCCTCGAGCAATTGCTGCCGGTCCCGAGCCCTCTCCGCCGCCGAAGCGAGGGCCGAGAAGCTTGTTCGACCGTCGAGCTTGTCGAGATATTCGGTAACCTGATGGTCGCGAAGCCGCGCCGGGACTCCGAACACGGTCGCCGCTCTGTCCCTTATCATCTCGGCGTAGCGGCCGCCCAGTCCCGCCTCGCGCCGCGCCTGGCGGACGAGGGCGGCGGCGTTGTCGATCAGGGCCGCCTTGCCGAAGGCGATCGCCCGCTCGGGGCGCCGCGGGGCGCCGAAGCGCGAGACCGCCTGAAGCCCGGCGAGGAGCAGGGCCGCCGCGATCGCCAGGGTCGCCGCCAGGAAGGGCGGATCGAACATCAGCCGCAAGGGGCTCCGGCTCTGGCCGAGGCCGTTCAGGGTCACGTCGAACGTGACCGATCCGGCCCCGGTCGAGTTGAGGAAATCGAGCATGGCGAGCGCCGCCCCCGCCTGGCGCCGGTCGGCCATTCCGCGGTTGGTGTGTAGATCGGGGTCGGAGAGCAGGAACAGGGGCTGGCTTCCGAGCTGGGCGAGGACGGCCCGCCCGGCCCGGTCCGTCACGACCGGGTTCAGGCCCGGGCCGCTCACCGTCTGGAGCGCGCCGGGGGCGGTGAATCGCAGGTCC
>JASLBD010000012.1 GCA_030146745.1 Allosphingosinicella sp.
CGGCTCTGCCCGTTGAGAAGCCTCGCGATCCGCCCGTCGAGCCCGTCCAATATGGCGGCGATGACCACCGCCGCGACCGCCTTGTCCCATTCGCCGCCGATCCCGAAACGGATTCCGAACAGGCCCGAGCACAAGGCCAGCGCGGTGACCGCATTGGGGACGATTGTGCGGAGCGGGATTCCGCGGCGCGGCCGGTCCGCCCGCACGGGGCCCTTCACTGGGCGACGCCCTCCAGCGCCTCGGAAACGCCGGCGCGGGCGATGATCGTCTCGCCGGCGATGGTGCGCTGGCCGAGCAGGACCTGCGAAGAGGTGCCGTCCGGAAGATAGACGTCGACCCGGCTTCCGAAGCGGATCAGGCCGACCCGCTGGCCGGCCGCGACATAATCGCCCGCTTTAACCCAGGGCACGATCCGGCGGGCGACGAGGCCGGCGATCTGGGTGAAGCCGATGCGGAGGCCGTCGCGGCCCTCGACCAGGAAATGGTTGCGCTCATTTTCCTCGCTCGCCTTGTCGAGATCGGCGTTGAGGAACTTGCCGGCGATATAGGCGACCCTTTTGACCTCGCCGGCGATGGGCGATCGGTTGATGTGCACGTCGAAGACCGACATGAAGATCGACACCCGCAGGCAGGGACCGGGCGGAAGTCCGTCGTCGCCGACGAGCTCGGCGGGCGCCGGCACGGTAGCGATCATGGTCACCATTCCGTCGGCCGGAGCGACGATCAGGCCGTCGCCCTTGGGCGTGGTGCGGATCGGGTCGCGGAAGAAGGCGGCGACCCACAAGGTCAGGCCGGCGAAGACCCAGCCGGCGATCTCCCACTCGAGCACGACCCAGAAGAAGAGGGTGATTGCGGCGGCGATGACCACGAACTTGCGGCCTTCCGGATGCACGCTCGGCATCCGGTAGCGAACGTTGGTGGTGACCAGGTCCGGCTTTTCGAGTGAGGTCATGGACTTGCCTTTAGGCGGGGGCGCTTCGCGTTACAACCGGCGGGCGCGCTCGGGTCGCGCAGCCTTCGGATCATGTCCGCTTCGAAGGCGGGATAGTCGCGCCTTCCCGACTCCAGCGCCGCCGAATCGAGGCGCTGCCCGATCCGCCCGTCCCGCAGCAGCAGTCCGCAATGGCAGAAGCCGACCAGGGTCGCCGTCTCGTGGAGGGCGGTCGCCAGCGTCATGCCGGCCGCCACCAGCTCGCCGAGCGCGGTCTTCGTATCGTAGGCGCAGACCGGATCGAGCCAGTTGAAGGGCTCGTCGAGAATCACCGCCTCGGGCCGCTCGAGGAAGGCCAGGAAGATGGCGAGGCGCTGTTTCATGCCGGCCGAGAGCGTGGCGATGCGGCGGGCGGCGAAGCGGTCGAAATCGAGCGCTTCGCGCAGCCTTGCCAGGCCGGCGGGCCCGGCGCCGTTCCACCCCGGAGCGACGATCGAGAAGAGCTCGGTTCCGGCCAGGGACGGCGGCAGCGCCGAAATGTCGGGCGCGAAGCCGATATGGGCGGCGCGCCAGGCGCGGTCGCCGGTGCGGTCTTCGCCGTCCGCGAGGATCCTGCCGCTCTGCGCCTCCAGCCGCCCAGCGACCGCGCGCAGCAGCGACGTCTTGCCGCTGCCGTTGGCGCCGATCACTCCCATCCAGCGGCCCGGCTCGAGGACGAGGCTCACCCCGTCGACAGCGGGAGTCGTCCCGCGGAACAGCCGGAGGTCCTGGATCTCCAGGCGCATTTCAGGGCTGGAGCCAGACCGAGGCGCGATAGAGGCCGCGCAGCCTCCACAGGCGCAGGGCGAGCGCCACCAGCCCCAGCACTGGCTGGATCGAAGCGATGAGGAGCAGGCCGGCCGCCTCCACCAGCACCTGAAGATTGACCTTGCGGGCGTCCCTGCCGGGCGAGAGCCAGGCCCGGGCGATCGCGAACAGCGCCGCGCCGAGGTGGAGAAAGGCGAGGATTGCGATCGCCGGCCCAGCCGCGGCCGTGCCGCTCGCCAGTATCGCGGCCGACGCCGCCGCGAAGCTCGCGGCGGACGGGCCGGAGACGGCGAGCGCGACGAATCCCGCCGGACGGCCGCAATAGGCGAGGAAGCCGACCAGCCGGGCATCGTTGCGGCCGGTCGCGCCAAGCAGCAGAAGCGACGGCAGGACCGAAGCGGCGAGATGCGCGCCCGGCGTCGCTCCCAGCGTCAAAAAGGCGCCGGCGAGTGTGAGAAGCGCGTCGGCGACGAGAAGCAGGAGCAGGACGGGCACCGGCCGACTCCCGTTGAGCGCCTGGACCCTCAGAAGGGCGAGGAGAGCGGTTCGAGGACCGCCGAGCGGCCGGCTCGAGCGGGGGCGGCCCCGGCCGATGCCGGCATCGGCCCGCGCGGAGCCGATTCCAGCCCTGGCCGCCACCATGCCGACACCGTAAGCCGCGACCGCCAGGCCCGTCGCGGTCGCCAGGCCCCCGCCCACCGCTCCCAGGAACGCCAGCTCGGCCAGGAGCGGGACGAGGATCGGGAGCTGGGCCGCCAGCCGGTATCGGCGCCGCGCTCCGCGGTCGGCGGCGCAAGGCGCCAGCGCGCTTTCCTCGGCCAGCCAGTCCAGCCGGCGGGTCACCAGCCGGTTCCACTGAAAGGCGATCGGCGCCGCCAGGAGCGCCAGCAGCTCCCAGCCGGGCGGAAGGGCGAGCCCGTCGGGATCGCTCATGGCGTGCCGGAGCCCGAGCAGCGCCAGCGCGGCGACGGTCGCCAGGAGCAGCCGGTCGCGCTTGCGGGCGAAAGCGTCGGCGAAGGAGCGGGCGAACAAGGCGAGCTCGAAGCGGAGGAGGGCGGCGGGCGGCATTCGCCCCGAGCTTGCGGGCAAACGACGCTTGCCGGAAGGAGAAAAATGCAGACGGCGCCACTGGTTCGGCCAACCGGCAGACCGGTTGATTAGCGCCCGATCCCCGCCTAGAGCCGCGCGACATCCGATATCAAGGGAAAGCGCGAGCCGCATGGCGAAGATCAAGGTGAAGAACCCCGTCGTCGAGCTGGACGGGGACGAAATGACCCGCATCATCTGGCAATGGATCCGCGAGCGGCTGATCCTCCCCTATCTCGACGTCGAATTGCTCTATTTCGACCTCGGCATGGAGAATCGCGACGCGACCGACGACCGGGTGACGGTCGAATCGGCCGAGGCGATCCGAAAGCACGGCGTCGGAGTCAAATGCGCGACGATCACGCCCGACGAGGCCCGGGTCGAGGAGTTCGGACTCAAGAAGATGTGGAAGTCGCCGAACGGGACGATCCGCAACATCCTGGGCGGAGTCGTCTTCCGCGAGCCGATCGTGATCGAGAACGTGCCCCGGCTGATCCCGGGCTGGACCGATCCGATCGTCGTCGGCCGCCACGCT